>DRAE01000059.1 GCA_011041895.1 Candidatus Bathyarchaeota archaeon | reverse complement strand
TATGAGTTCAAGGATAAAGCATTTGAGATACTCGTTAGAAAGGAGGCCTTGAAGGAGGAGCTTAAGGGAGGCCGGCCTTTAATAGTGAATTTCTTGAAGAAGTTCGGGTTTAAATGGGAGCCGATGTCAGATGTAGGTCATATGCGCTTTGAACCGTATGCGAATCTGATTTTCGAGCTCTGTAAAATGTACGCCTTTGAATGTGCTAGGAGAATTGGTGTACCCATTTTCCCTGTAAGTGGAACAAACATGTTTAACTTAGAACATAAGGCTGTTAAAAAGCATGCTGAATTGTTCGGTGAGAGATTGTATGAGTTCAAGATTGGTAAGAATAGGTTCGTGCTTAGATTTGCAGCTTGCCATCAGCAGTTTGCCATTGTAAAGGATTGGACTATAAGTTACAGGCATCTCCCATTTGGCGTGTATGAGCTAGCTGACAGCTATCGCCTAGAGCAGAGCGGTGAGCTTTTACTATGCTTTAGAGTGAGAAAACTCCATATGCCCGACCTCCACATATTCTGTAAAGATATTGAGCAAGCTAAGGAGTATTCTTTAAAGGTGCATAAGCTCATACTCGACGAAATAGCCAAGCTAGGTGAAAGATATGTCGTATTACATAACGTCACAAGGTCATTCTATGAAAACCACAAGGATTTCATAGTTCAACTTAATAAAACATGCAATGCTCCATCACTGATAAAGTTTGTTCCTGAGGGAGTATATTACTGGGTTATAAACGCCGAGTACCATATAATTGACGAGTTGAATCGCCCCCGTGAAATAGCCACTTTTCAAATAGATGTCGGCAATGCTGAGAGATTCAACATCACTTACATGGACAAAGATGGATCGAAAAAGTATCCAACGATAATTCATACGGCGATAGTCGGAAGCATTGAGCGCTTCATATATACTATATTTGATAAAGCTGCAAAGGCCTCTAGAAAAGGTGAGAAGCCCTCTCTCCCACTATGGTTGACCCCGGTGCAAGTGAGGTTAATACCATTAAGAAGCGAGTTTCTCAAGTATTGTGAGGAGATGGCAGAAAAACTTTCAGCTAATAATATTAGAGTGGATATAGATGATAGAGATATGAAGCTTGGAGCAAAGATAAGAGATGCTGAGAAAATGTGGATTCCATATATTGTCTCGATTGGCAGTAGGGAAATTGAGAGTGGGAAGCTTTCAGTAAGAATAAGGGCTTCTGGAAAAGTTCAGGAGATGACCGTAGAGCAGCTCATATCCGAGATAAGAGATAAATGTAGAGGGTATCCATTCAAGGATCTTCCCGGGCCAAGGCTATTGTCAAGATGGCCTAAGGTGGTCTCCTAATGAAGTACTCGGTTGTAATTCCAGTTCATAATGAAGCTAGAATATTGCCAATAACTTTACCTACAGTTCTTAAGTTTGAGCCTGATGAAATTGTCATAGTCTTTGACAGGTGCACAGATAAAAGCTATGAAGTTGCTAGGAAAATTATTCGTGACCATGGTTTTCTAGATCGCTTCACCCCCGTTTTTAAGCGAAGGCCAGCTCCAGATTGGAATCACCAGCTGGCTCACACTCGACACATAGGATTTGAAAAGGCTAAATATGACAGGATATTAAATGTGAGTTCAGACTTCTTCCTCAAGGATGACCCCAGAAAGCATCTTCACCTCCTAGGCAAGAATAGAATTGGAATGATAACTTACAGGTACATGGATTACACTATATTCAATTTCAGTTCAATACCTGCCAACATTCTAGGTAGAATCTCCAAGTTTCTACCCATAATGGAGCCCTTCACTGGAATGTACGCCGTATACAAGCCCTATTGGAAGGCTGTTGGAGGTTTCTCAAAGGAAATAACTGGATGTGAAGATACTTATATATACAATGCACTTAAACGTGCCGGCTTCAAGATAATCTACGCACATGATGTAAGCTATTACAATACAAGGGTGAAGCACTATCCTGAGAGAATATTTAATATAGGATTCCAATACTGGAAAATACTTAGAGCTCCACTATGGAAGGCCATTCTCAGAAGCGTGGTCAGAGGGAGGCCTCACTTTCTTAAAGGCTACTTAGCTGCAAGATATAGTGAACTACGATAGTTTTAATTTCAAGACTAAGTCTTTTAAAGAGGAAACCTACGTGAATAGGTGAAGAAGTTGAGGAGGATAAACATCGGAATCCATGGTAGAAAGTGCATGGATGAAATGCCCTTTGAAATCGTGGAGAGAAAGGGTAAAGGTCATCCAGACTATATATGCGATGCCATAATGGAGCAGGCAGCTGTAAACCTATCCAAGGAATATCTCAAGCGCGTAGGAGTAATTTTACACTACAACTTAGACAAAGGACTACTAGTTGCTGGCAAGACGCAGGTGGCTTTTGGAGGGGGAAAGGTAATTGAACCAATGCTCTTAGTTTTTGGAGACCGTGCTACAGCAAAGATCAATGGCGAGGAGATTCCAATAAATGACATAGTCATAAACGCTGCAAAGGAGTGGATCAAAGATAACCTTAGATTCGTTGACCCAGATGAGCATCTAAGATATCAAGTAGAGATAAAGGAAGGATCCGAGGAGCTCACAGACATCTTCAGACGTGGAAAAAAGGTGCTGGGAGCCAATGACACCTCGGCGGCAGTGGGATACGCTCCACTTTCAAAGCTTGAGAGACTTGTACTAGATGTCGAAAAATATCTGAATTCAAGCGAGTTCAAGAAGCTATATCCAGAAACTGGAGAAGATATCAAGGTTATGGGTTACAGAGTGAAGAAGAGAGCTACTTTGACTATAGCCTTAGCCTTTGTGGACCGCTTTATAGAGAGTGAACGAAAATATTTCAGGCTTAAGCGCGAAATACTTGAGAACTTAAATGAGTATGTGAAGGAGAAAGTTGACTTCAGAGTTAAAGTAAACATCAATACACTTGATAAACGAGGAAGAGGAGTTTACGGAGTATACTTAACTGTTCTAGGTACATCCGCTGAATGCGCAGATTGTGGTGAAGTTGGAAGAGGAAATAGAGTGAATGGCCTAATACCATTGAACAGGCCTGTAAGCAATGAGGCAGCCGCTGGGAAAAACCCTGTAAGCCATGTAGGTAAAATATACAACATTCTCACACATAAACTGGCTGACGACATCTATAAATCGGTGTCAGGCATAAAGGAAGTTTATGTGTGGCTTGTAAGCCACATTGGACAACCAATAAATTACCCCGCAACAATAGACGTTCAGATAATTCCAGAGCGTGGTTTTGACATCAAGGCTGTTAGATCAGACATTGAAGATGTTATTAACAGTGAGCTCGATGGAATCTATGATTTCTGCATGGACTTAGCACATGGAAAGTTCTCTGTCTGCTAACTCTACATTGTAGCCACTGAGAACCCTACATCATCCACTACAATTTTTGGAGCTGTTACTGGCACGTTAAACTCCATCCACCAATGAAATATCTGCTCGGAATCTTTTCCTATGGCTCTTACATTCTTCAATATTTCTAGAAGATTTGAATCCATTCTCAGTCCTTTGACTCTTCCAACGATCTCACCATCTTCTATAGCATATACTCCATCCCTTACGATTGCTGAGAAATCTCCTTTTATATAGTTGTGGAATCTAATGTATGTGACATTGTTGACAAATAGCCCATCTCTAACTTCCTCTAGGAGCTCCTCATCTGAATGTTCTCCACTGGATATCTCAAGATGCCATGGCATTGGAGTAATCCATCCAGCATGAGCTGTAGTCTCTGTATCGAATTGAGCAGCTGTTACCCTGTTGTGGACATATGTCTTTAACATTCCATTTTCTATAAGCACATGATTGCTCACCGGTATACCATCGTCATCAAATTTTCTGGCTCCCAGATATCCCTCAGAAAGCGGTTTGTCACTCACGTTGAGAATCTCGGGCCCTACAGTTTCCCCTATTTTCTCTTTCAGAAATGATTGGCCCGACAATACTGAAAATGCCGAGATCGCGTATGCGAACATGTTCATTAAACTTCCAATAGCCGATTTCCCTAGAAGTACACGATACTTCCCAGGCTTTCCCTTTATGACTTCATCTGACATCGACGATATTATCCCAGCCTCTCTTCCAGCTTTCCCAGGTCTGAAATCAGATAGTCTTCTTGCACATGTAAAGTAATGTCCTGTCTGTCTCTTTTTAACGAATGCTCTTACATCTAAGTTTATATGTGTTCCACAATCGTTCACAGAAACTCCATTTGTAGCTGTTAAATGTTTCTTCCAATAACTACAGTAAAGAGTTCCAGCAACCCTTCTTGCACCATGTTCTAGCGCTGATCCTATGCATACGTCAATGTAATCTACAAGTCTTTCAGGATCTACTTCAACTATACTCTTATCGAACCCTCCAGAAACTTCGGGATATTTTCCAATTTTATCTGGTAGGGGTCTATATTTCTCGAGAGGTTTAACTTTGGCGTGTAGGTATATTAGGTTGTCTATCCCCTTTTTAACGATCTTTGGGTCAGCTACATTGAATGATGAAACCATCATTCTGTTGTCCTTTATAAACATGACATCAACTGTGACCTCATTATAAATTGCATGAAGCATGATCACGTTATTTGAGAATCTGATTTGCCTAGTAGTTTTTTCATTTATTATTACAACGGCTTCATCGACATTTTTCTGCCCTAGATAGCTTAGCATTATATATGCAAGTTCCTCGTATGCCACTTCTACACACCACCAAGCCTAACTCTTCTCAATCTAATATATGGCCCGCCAAACCACACGGGAACAATCTGTGCAGGGTCTCCCTTTCCACAGTGACCAGACATAAATACAAGATTTTTTCCAACAGCGTCAATGGATTTATAAAATGCTAGTGATGTAACCTCAATAACTGGTCTCTTAACGGGGTGTACAATTTTACCGTTCCTAATCATGTACGCTTCTCTTCCAACTATTCTCATGTTAAATCTTCTATCATCAATGTTCCATTCACCAAATGTTTCGATTAGAATTCCTCTTCTAACATTCTCTAATAGCTCATCGAGTGTGTGTTCTCCAGGGGCAATGAACGTCGTGGACATTCTTATGATGGGCTCACGTGAGAAAAGGGCTGCTCTAGCGGCGGCATTGCTTTCGGTGTCAAATACATTTGCCGTATGCCTGTTATGCAAAAATTCATTTACAATACCATTTTTGATTAAGTATCTTGGTCTAGCTTTTACACATTCATCATCGTAAAGGTAAAATCCAAAGCTTTTCTCAAATGTTGGATCATCTATTACATTTACCTCTTCACAGCTTATTCTCTCTCCTAGATATTCTCTTCGCATAAATGATTCCCCAGCCTGGGCTGCCTCTCTGCCAAGTATTCTATCGGCCTCGTAGGGATGGCCACATGACTCATGGACTGCTATACCTACAACTTCTCCTCCCATGACCACGTCTATGCTTCCAGAAGGTGGACTTTTTCCATGCATGATAACCTTACATAAGGAGGATGTCCTATCATGCAGTTTCTCAATGAAGTTTATTTCCTCTAAATCATTCCATCCACCAGTTATTCCTCTTTGAAAGAGATCTTGTTCAAGGTAACCGTTATAATTGAAAGCGCTAAAGCTTCTAAGTTCAGCTCTTGTCAGGTAGGTTTTAATTAGACTTCCATCGCTATTCCCTACTGCCTTAAACACCCAATGCTCAGTGTACTCTACCATTCTATTAACTACCTTTATCTCCTTGGATGCCGATGATAAGATGGTTTTGTCTATTTCACTCATGAAATTTATTTTCTCCGAGTCATCTATGTCGTCAAAAGGCCTAGACCCAAATATGACTATGCTATCCCTATGTGATCTCTCCTTTCCGAATTTTATTTTTTCGCTTGTGAGTGCCGAGGATACCATTGCACTCTTGCAAGCACTGTTTACAGCTTCACTTATGGATTTCTCATCTAAGTTTGTAGTAGATGAAAATCCAAGTATCCCATTCAAAAGCACTCTAATTCCCATTCCAAAGTTCATGGTTATATTTGGAGGGAGCAACTGTCCATTTTGCAGTAGCATTTCCTTGCTTAGGTTAAGTTGCAATCTTGCTTCAGCGTATTCTGCCCCCTTATCAGTAGAAAGTGATATTGCTTTCTCAACTAGGTCAAGCTTTTCCTCTATGTGTTCCGCAAGTTCTCTCATTCCTCATCCCATTAAAATCGATGCTATAAAACTGTTACACTAAAGTCGATTAACAAAATTAATATTGTCGTATTATAGTGATAGTGAGGTTGCAGAAATGAAGTACCTACTAATGGACATTCTAGCTTGCCCAGTGTGTAAACACTTCCCTCTCAAATTGATAGTGATCGAAAAAGATTCGCATTCAGAACATAAACTACCTTGGGACAAAATTCCCTGTGAAGCATTCTGTGGACGCTTAATGAAGAGCGTTGAAAAGGCAAGGCCTGACATATCAACATGTAGGGAATGCTTCAAGGAGGAGATCGTGACCGGAGTCCTGTATTGTGAAAAATGTCAAAGGTGGTATCCGATAATAGAGGAAATTCCGAGAATGTTACCTGATCAGCTTAGAGATGAAAGAAGAAACTTGGCTTTCCTTGAAAAACATCGTGAAAAGCTTCCAGAGGAGATAGTCAAATACGGTAAACCATTTAATCTTGGATGATTTTTATTTCACCATTTACTTTATCAACCCTAAAGGACTTCTCAGTAAACTTGCCATACTCTATTTCAATCATTTTGACATACATGTGTGTGCCTTCAATAGTCATACAGATCATACTTGGCTTAAGTGATCCTCCCCATCCTCCCCATGCTCCAGTAGCGCTTCCAGGATTCAGTAGTAGTATTCCCTTATGAAGTTTCACGAATGGGATATGTGTATGCCCCGATATAAGTACTTTAACATTCATCTCCCTAGCAATTTCACATAATTGCTCAGGGTCTCCTCTAGGGTATATGCCGTGACCGTGAATAACTCCGATTGTGAATTCCCCTATTCTTAGTTTCAGCTTATGTGGGCCATCTATATAGTCCATATTTCCAACAACGTATTTCACGGGAGCAATTTCCATAAGTAAGTTAAGTACTTTCCTTTCAACGAAGTCTCCAGTGCAAATTATCATGTCCGGCTGAAAATTTTCAATGGCTGCTATCACTTCGTCAGGTATTTTATTCGCTCTATTTGGGATATGCATGTCACCAAGTACAGCTATCTTAACCATGGTTCATCCAAATGTATTTAATCACATCGTCTCTATTTAATAAACGGTGAAAACATGAGCAAAGAGGAAAAAGAAGAAAAAGAGGAAAAAGAAGAGAAAGCAGAGGAAGTAAAGATCTCACCAGACGAACTAATCAAGAAAATATCTAAGCTAGAAGATTCACTGAGGCAAATATTCGGACCACTTGAAGAGTCAACAGGTATCCCCCCATCAATAACCAATATAATCAACGAGTTCATAAGCTTGATAATCAGGATCATAACCAGAATAATAGGATTCATAGCAATGGTAATTGCAACCATTATAAGACCAATACTCTTTACATTTCTAAGGCTAGGCATCTTCATGCCATTGTAGTTCTTTAACGCAAGTTAATCTATTTTTTACCTTCCATTTTTCTAATATAAGTGACGCCCATGGAAGAGATTGTAAAAGTGCATGGATGGGTTAGAAGCATTAGGCAACTAGGAAATATATGTTTCATAGTTCTATGGAACTGGAATCAGAAAATTCAATTAACTATAAAGAGAAAGGAAGTTCCTGTAGAGCTCTGGAAGCTTATAGATGAACTAACACCAGAATCTGTCATAGTCGCTGAGGGAAGAAAGGCTGAGAAGAAGATTGCAAAGGATGTTGATCTGGAAATATTCCCCTCCCAGATAGTGCTACTATCTAAAGCTTGTACACCTCTTCCACTCGATCCATCTGAGAGAGTTCCAGCCCTACTTCCAACCAGACTAGATAATAGGCCACTTGATTTGAGAAATGAGAGAAGGCATGCAATATTCAAAATATACGCTGCCTTAATCTATGCCTTCGAAGAATGGCTTAGAAAGAATGGCTTCATAAGAGTATATACTCCATCGATAATTGGAGCCCCCTCAGAAAGCGGTGCAGCTGTTTTCCCCGTGAAATATTTTGATAGAACAGTTTATCTGAGACAAGATCCTCAGCTTCATAGACAGTTGACGATAATTGCAGGCTTCGAGCGATTATATGACATTGGGCCAAGCTGGAGAGCCGAGAAAAGCCATACGACAAGGCATCTGTGTGAATACACTGTTTGTGCAGTTGAGCAAGCCTTCATCGAGGACGAAATAGATGTTGAGAAAACGGAGGAAAACCTAGTTAAATATGCTTTGAGGAAGGTGAAGCAGAAGCATTCAAAGGAGCTGGAGCTTCTGGGCGTCGATATAGAGATACCGAGGGGAAGCATACCTGAGCTCAGGTTCCCTGAAATATATGAGATCCTAAAGAAGTTCAACAAGCACATTCCATATGGTGAAAGCTATGACGATGAATCCGAGAGAATGCTGGGAGAGTATGTGAAAAAGGAGTACGATAGTGATCTCTTCTTCGTGAACAGGTTCCCATACAAGGATAAACCATTCTATGTCATGAAGGCCGAACCTCCATGGGCTAGAAGCGTTGACCTATTATACAAGGGGCTTGAGATCAGTAGTGGAGGACAGAGAGAGCATCGATACGAAGTGTTAATGAAGCAAATAAAGGAAAAGGGATTGGATCCAAAGAACCTTGAATGGTATACCAAGTTTTTCAAGTATGGTGCACCACCGCACGGAGGCTTTGCAATAGGCATCGAGCGAATGCTTATGAAAATGTTAAATCTCAAAAACATTAGGGAGGCAATCCTGTTCCCGAGAGACCCTGAGAGAGCTCTTCCATAAATGGGTAACAGTATGAAGTTTGATACTATTCTTGTAAGATATGGTGAGATAGGTACTAAGTCCAAAACTGTTAGATCCAGATTTGAGCGAAGGCTGGTAGAGAATATATCTGAAAGATTGAATGCCTCAAATGTCTCCTTTTCAAGCGTAGAGGCTAGAGATAGCAGAGTTCTCGTTTACACAAGTGACGAGAAGGCGCTTGAATCCTTAAGTAAAGTTTTTGGGATAGTGTCCTTTAGCCCAGCTACAAGAGTTGAGTGTGACCTTGACACTATTGCCAGTAAATGCGTTGAGATAGCATGCTCATCTAATGCAAAAACATTTGCCATCAGGACACAGAGAGTGTTTAAGAAGTTTCCCTACACTTCAATGGATATTAACAGAATCGTTGGACAGCGTGTGGTTGATGAGCTAGGCTTAAGAGTTGACCTTGAAAACCCGGAGCTTGAAATAGGCATTGAAATTCTAAGTGATGCGTGCTACGTGTTCATGCAGAGAATCGATGGCCTTGGAGGGCTTCCAGTATCTGTTTCAGGAAAGGTTGTCGTCTTATTGTCGGCTGGAATAGATTCTCCGGTAGCTGCATGGCTTATGATGAAAAGAGGATGCAGTATAATAGCCGTGCACTTTAAGCAGAGTGAAAGTGAGTACTCTAAGTTCATGGAGATCTGTGATGTGCTGCAGGAGTATGCATATGCGTCGAAAATAGAGCGAATAGTTGTAAGCTATGAAAAACGTATTCTCCCAGTCCTTGAGAAGCTATGGAATGTATCTAGGAAGGCTAGGAAATGGACATGCATAGTTTGTAAAATGATGATGTATAGAATAGCGGAGAAAATAGCTAGAACACATAATGCCCATGCTATAGTGACGGGGGACAGTCTTGCACAAGTAGCCTCGCAAACGCTTGAAAACTTGGATGCAGAGTCAAGGGCCGTCAAAATAAACATCCTGCGACCATTGATAGGATTTGATAAAGATGAAATAGTCAAGTTAGCTAAGAAAATAGGAACCTATAGAATTTCCGTGAAAAAACCCTATACATGCCCATATGCTCCAAAATATCCTGAAACACATGCCTCCTTAGAAGAGTTATCCAAGATACTTGAAAAGGCAGATCTCAACCTCCTAGCATAGGGGATTAAATAGCTTTCAACCAATATTTTCTGGAATGAAGAGGTATCTAAGAGCTATAATTATAGTAGTGGCACTCCTCCTGTTGCTTCAAGCATTAATGATATCGACAAAGGTAAAGGAGGTTTCAGCTCTAAGCTTCGCATATATAAGCTACAATCCAAGGCTGGAATATGCGTCAAGTTTCAAGGCCTACATCAAATCTACAAGAGTGTCAGCTAGAACACGTGGAAGCGTCTCGTGGGATGGCTCATCTTACAAGATAACAGTGTCTACATCAAATATAAGAGCATATGGTTCAGCCGAATGGCATACAGGATACAGGAAAATATTCTTTACATTTCATAAAGGAGATATAAAACATTTCGTAACAATACATCTATCAGCATCGGGCACACATTTCTCTACGCATCTCGAAGTCTACATAGAGCTTGTAGATGAAGAAGGAAACTCTCTAACTGTTCAAACCGAAGTTTCAGCGAATAGTGCTCCAAAGACATGGCATATAACACTTCCAATATACGCTGAAACAACGTGTAAAAGATACATGAAAGTCACACTCGAGGCAAACCTAGTATATGGATACGCCTCCTGCACATATACTGTAACCATAGACACATTAAACGAGGGAAATGAAGAAATCTACCCTATAAAGGATGAAATGATCACAGAACAATCTAAAAATGTCTCACACAGAGTACAATTCTATTCTCTTTCATTCGACACTCCAAGCGAAGCTAGCCACCACAATGCAACGATAATATATCAAATCAACAGAAACGATCTGTCAAGCTCCATAAATGTGAAATCAAAGCTTAGAGTAGTAGATGTATCACATACACATATAAAACTGGAAAAACAAATAGGTGAAAGCTATACACAGAGCTATAACGGCCCAGACATACTAGAATTTGAAACCATAAACGACTTTACACTACTTCGCAACCCGTACATGTACAGAATACATCTGCCAGAGCATCACTTTGCAAAGACGGACAAGATAACGTTCAAGACGAACAAAAGCGAAACTATAATTGAAATCTTCAAAAATGAGAGACTTGTTCTCAACACGACATTTGACAAAATCTACTTTATCACAGGATTAGATGAGGGAGCATACACCTTCAACCTCAAGTGGACTTCAAGCGATGACATAGCATTCTCGCATGGATTCTTCAACGTCTACAATCCCATGGGGCAAGCATTTAGAATCGACGGATGCCTAGAGCACTCAATAGTATCTCTCTCAACTCCAACGATGCTCTCTTCATCCATGCACTTTGAAACAATCATCATAGTATGGAAACCCTGGAAAGATAATGCACCACAGATTAAAACCGCTGAAAACCAGTATGCCATAGTCAAAATAGCAACTAGCAGACAGATGATAAACGTACTTAAAGGAGATGCCCTTGAAGCCAAAATCATAGTTAAAGCCAAAAAGGATATCTCCGATGCAAAGCTCAAGGTAATTCTAGCTCAAAGTATTCACACTCTCAAAATTCTGAACAATGACTTCCACCTGAACAGACTGCTACTCGAGAAAACATACACAATAACCCTGTCAGAGAACGAAATCAAAGAAATAGAGTTTCACACGCCATTTCTAAAACTTGGAGAAGTCTATGGAAACGAATCTGTAAGATATGGTAGAGCTAAGCTCTACACGGTTCTATCATATAATTCAACGCTTCTCGTAAACAATATAGATATAATATTCTCATCCAAGACAGGAACACTTTTAAAACTTGAAGCATATGAGGGATGGCAAAGCACAGTTATCTTAAATGATCTCCCGTTTTACAAAGATGAAACATTAAATATCGAAGCAATCTTCACAGTTTACCCAGAGCTCAGCACACAGCCAATATCATCGCCTCCACAGAATCCATTAAAGTACATATGTAAAGGTTACGTGAAAGTCAGTTTAGAAAGCGTTAAAGGATCCCTGGAAAAGGCAACTATAAGTGGAAAAGTCAGTATAAACGCTACAGAAATAATCCTAACAGACAGTATCAACTACTACTCATGCCCAGTAATAGAGCAGAGGTTCACACTCAACTTCACTCCACCATTCAACACTACATGGAGCCTCAAAACAGTTAGAATACTCTACACATCAACTGGAACCCTATCCAGCCCAGCTGAAATGTACATGCTCAAGCCAACGACTATTCTAAGCGACTCCTCAATGATAATCTTTAACATCACTTCATGGCACCCACTGAATCCACCATGGAATGGCACCATTAATATTGAGATCAAAATTATGCATCACTCACGATATCTGTCCGCGTCATTCAATTTAACAGCAATCGAAAACGAGGCAACCGTACAAAGCAAGACATTCAAAATGAATGCAGGAGACCATGTGAAGAACATACTATTCAACCTGAAACTCATGGAAAATGTACCATCAAAACACAACGTTACAATCAAGGTAACAATATGCTCCAGGAAAATAACCTTAGGAAACATTGAGTTTGAAACTAGGAAAAGAACTCTCAAAATCACTGTAACTGCAAAGCCAACATATACGGGCGGCTTCTGGCACATAACTATAAATGTGACCGATGAACTGGGAGAGAAGCCTTACAGATTACATGGGGTAGCACTCATAGTCGAAGGAAATGAGACGATAGCTGAAAAAGCCATCGCAATAAAAAATGGTTACCTAGAGATAAACAATTGGAAATGCACTGTGAAAGCTGGCATATATACTATACAAGTTAAAATAGAGGAAGACAGCCTCTATTTTAAGGCAGAGAACAGCTCAAATAGCATACTAGTGTATGAGAACGCCATACTCATAGACTATATACAAGTGAAAAAACATGGTGCACTAAACGTTCTTAATCTCAAACTCACACTGCTAAATGGAACAGTACCAACCACGGTAAGGATACTGAACACGACAATAGCGTCGGAAAATGGGCTCTTCCAAGTGGAAATCTATGACCATGAAATAGCAGATCTAGAGCAGATAACGATATCCGTCGACGATGAAAAAGTACTTCCACTCGAGATAAAAATAGTGCATATGGAAATAGATCTCATATTGTTCAACTGTAAGCCCTACATAAAACTTTCAGAAAAACTTGCATGCAAGCTTCTCATACGGGTCAACAATGAAACTTTTAATGTTAGAATAAGTGAAAACGGTACAGCTAAAATAGACATAGATAAGCTTGGAATGCTCATGATTAAAGTGCTAGATGTAGAAGCATGCTATGCTAAGCCAGTAATATACGATTTCACCAGCATTGCAAACGGGAAAATAATGTTCAAAGGAGTCCTAGTCGAGGCGTCTCCACAGAATATAGAAGCCCTCCCAAATGAGCCAATAACACTAGAGCTTAAAATAACTCCAGTAAACATTGATGCAACTGCATTAGCTACAATTATGGCAAATGAAACTCTCCTAGCCAAAATACCGCTCAAAGCAACAACCATGACAATAAACATTAGGGCGCCTCTTCAAAGCTCAACAATACACCTAAGAGTGATGATAGGGGACATCATTGCAGGAGAAACCAATCTAAAGATAAGCGTTCATAAGCCAAATATAGAGATTCATATCTCTAAGAAAAACAATGCCTACAAGATGATGATAGTAGTAAATGAGAAATTGAAAGAATACATTCAAATAGAGATCACAGATTCCAATGGAAAACTCCTATACAATAGCACCTGCAACATGGAAAGCATAAGCATCGACATAGACGGAGGATCGCCACCGTTCACTATAAGGATGACAATATACAATATCACATACGTGTACAAGGTAAATACCGAAAAAAGTGGAGGCGCAATTCCAACAAGTTTCTCATTACCCGAGGCACTGTTAATAATACCAGCGATACCGATAGCGCTCATAATAGCCAGAATAGTTTTAAGAGGAGATTACATAATCATCGAGGACTGACAATTATTTCTTAAAGCCTTTTTTCTTAAATTAAGGGGTAAACTCTTCTGGAGGGATGTGGTTTCAAATATGAGACACTGCCAAATAAAGAGGATAAAATACTTGTGACATGTGCCTTACCCTATGCAAACGGCCCATGCCACATAGGCCATCTAAGAACTTATGTTCCAGCAGACGTTTATGTCCGCTCACTTAAAAAACTAGGCTATAAAGACATATTATTCATATGTGGCTCAGACACGCATGGAACACCTATTCTACTGGAAGCTGAAAAACAGGGAATACATCCGAGGGAGCTCATAGAGAAATATCACAGGCACTTCATAGAAGTGTTTGAAAAGCTTAACATATTTTTCGACCACTTTGGGCACACGGATGAAGAGTTAAATCATCAAATGTCAAGAGAAATAGTGTTGAAAATACATGAGAAGGGCTACATCTATCCCAAGAAGCTGAAGTTACCCTACTGCCCAAAATGTAAGCGATTCCTTCCAGACAGATACATTGTTGGACTATGCCCATACTGTAAAACTGAAGCCCGGGGAGATGAATGTGACCAAGGATGTGGAAGATACCTAAACCCATGGGAGCTCATAGACCCTAAATGTAGCATATGCGGCTCCACTCCAGAGTTCAAGGAAACCACACACTACTTCTTCAAGCTATCCGCTTTTCACGGATTCTTAGAGGAATACTTGAAAAAGATGAAGGGTACAAGCATAGCCAAAAACTACGCCATTAAATGGCTTAAGGCAGGCTTAAAGGACTGGTGCATTACAAGAGACCTACCATGGGGAGTAAAGTTCCCAATAGATGAAAGACTAGTCCTATACGTCTGGGTAGATGCACCGATAGGATACATAACGTTCACGAAAGACTATTGTGACAGAAAAGGAATTGACTGGAAAGAATATTGGAAAAACAATGCTAAAATAATACACTTCATTGGAGGAGACATAGTATATCACCATTGCATATTCTGGCCAGCGCTTCTCAAAGCAGCTGACATGAACCTCCCATATTCAGTAGTAGCATCAGGGATGGTGAAGGTAGAGGATAAGGTATTCTCAAAGACTAGAGGATACGTCATCTGGGTCGAGGAAGACTACCTGGACAAGGGATTAGACCCAGATTGTCTAAGATACTACATGATATCCTACACAAGACATGTGAAGGACTTAAACTTCTCATGGAAAATATATGAAGCTCTCGTAAACAATGAGCTAGTTGGAACACTTGGAAACTTTGCCTACAGAGTCCTACTGTTCACATACAGAAACTACAAGGAAGTTCCAGAGGCAAAACTAAGAGAGGGTGTAACCTCGCTAATAAAGGGGTCAATAGACAAAATCATAGAGGGGCTAGACAGGTACGAGTTTAATGTGATTACGACACAGTTCATGGCACTGGCAAATTATGGAAACAAGCTATTCCAAAAAGAACAGCCATGGACAACAGTCAAAGAAAACCCTGAAAAATGCAAGGAAACACTCTACAACTGCCTACAACTGTTAAAGGCCATAGCCATACTAATGGAGCCTGTCATGCCGATCAAAGCAGAGAAACTATGGAAACAGCTGGGCTACGATACTCCAGTTAAAGATGTCCACTTTGAAGAAGCCCTAAAACCAATAGAGCCAGGGAGAAAACTGGGTAAGCCCAAGCCGCTATTCAAGAAAGTCAGCAGCGAGAAAATACAGGAGCTCATCAAAGAATTTGAGAAAAGAGTACAACGCTAACCCAACCTCTCGTTACTATACTGTAGTTGCCTGTGCTTTACCTTTCGGTAACTAGAGATATTTTAGGAGTTTACAGGCCCCTTCATTGTCTGCTGAGTAGCTTAGCCCATCTGTGGTTAAGTATACAAAGGATAGAATAGCAATCTACCCACTAAAGGAAATAGCATGGAAGGAAGTGAAAGCCATAATTATAATGGAGCCCAAGCAATAGCACAGAGAGATACCATAGCTTCCAAAATAACTCAAGTACTCAAGCAAACAAATAGTCTAAGGGTTACAATTTAATGTTTCCACTCCATTACTTATTTTAAAGGTGATATGCTTGGACGCTGAACCATCTAAAAACCATATAAGGAACGTTGTGAAGCAGATCTCATTTCTGTTAAGTCCAAGAACCATTGCTGTGATTGGAGCCTCTAGAACTCCTGGAAAGATAGGCCATGAAATACTTAGAAACATTGTGGAATATGGGTTTAAGGGAAAAGTCTATCCAGTGAATCCAAATGCCGACGAAATACTTGGAATGAAATGCTATAAGAGTGTATTAGATATCCCTGATGAAGTTGATATGGCCGTAGTAGTAATTCCAGCGCAGTTTGTTAAGGAGGCAATTGAACAGTGCGGCAAGAAGGGCGTTAAGGCGGTAGCGGTGATAAGCTCAGGATTTGGGGAAGTAGGTAAAGTCAAAGAGGAAAAGGAGATTGTTGAAACTGCTCATAAGTATGGAATGCGTTTACTTGGTCCAAACATCGTTGGAGTATATTATGCTCCAATAATGTTGAATGCTACTTTCGGACCAAGGGATGTGCGTGTAGGCAACATTGCCTTTATAACACAGAGTGGGGCACTAGCTATAGCGCTCATGGGATGGACTATACTACATGACATAGGGCTTTCAGCCATAGTAAGTCTCGGAAACAAGGCTGACATAGATGATGGTGATCTACTATACTTCTTCGAGCAAGACCGAAACACTAGAGTAATCCTAATATACATGGAAGGGGTCAAAGATGGAAGAAAATTCTTCAAAGCATGTAAAAGAGTAAGCCTAGAAAAGCCAATAATAGTCCTGAAAGCTGGAAGATCCGAGAGAGGTGCAATAGCAGCATCCTCACATACTGGAAGCTTAGCTGGATCAGATATAATCTATGATGCAGCGTTCAAGCAGACGGGAGTGTTAAGGGCAAAGGACATTCAAGAGGCATTTGACTGGGCAAGGGCATTCGCTTCGATAGATCCGCCAAAAAGGGAGGGCGTGGTTATAATAACCAATGGCGGTGGAGCAGGCGTGATGGCCACGGACGCATGCGAGGAAAATGGACTCAAGCTACTGGAGATACCAGAGGATCTAGCCAGGAAATTCCGAGAATGTATGCCACCATTCGGAAGCACAAAGAATCCAATAGACTTAACTGGTCAAGCAACAGACGAGAAATATGAGGAGGCCATAAGAATTGCTATGATGGATGAGAGAATAGGTGGAATAATTGCAATATACTGCCACACAGCCATAACGGATCCAGTCAAGCTGTCACATGCAATAACCAGAGCAGTCTATGAAACTGGAAGGCTAAAGCCTATAACAGTATGCTACATTGGAGGAGAAAGATGCTACAAAGGAATGAAAGTGCTAAATGAAGCCAATATACCAGCATATCCAACACCAGAGCAAGCAGTCTCAGCCATGGCTGCCCTATATAAGTGGGCTAGATTCATCAAAAAAGAGAAGGCTGCAAAAACCTCTCCAAAATCCTAAAGTCGTTTTCAAAAACTTTTCTAAGTGGAGGCTTATACAAGGCTACTGCTGGATGATACATTATAGCTAGAATTCTCTCTCTACCATATAGTCTAACCCTAAACATCTTTCCATGAAGCCTTGAAATAGAGCTCACTGGAACTCCCGCTTTTTTAAGCATATACCTCATAGCAAACCTTCCAAGAGTACATATCACATCTGGGTTAATTATTTTAACTTGCCTATCCAAGTAGGGGGTACATGCCTCGATCTCCTCTGGAAGAGGGTCACGGTTACCTGGAGGCCTACACTTTATAACATTCGTTATATAAACAACCTCCCTACTCAAACCAACTCTCCTAAGATTCTCCTCTAAAACCTTGCCGGCTGCCCCTACGAAAGGTCTTCCACTCAGATCCTCATAGTATCCGGGAGCCTCTCCAACAAACATGATTCTAGCATATGGGCTTCCCTCTCCAATTACAGGATTTCTCCTACTTCTCCACAAGCTACACTTTCTACAGTTTAGAACCTCGTCCCTTATTTTACCAAGCTCTTTTTCACGGTTAATGTAACATCACCACTCTGAAGCTCTTTTTCTCGTAAGCTTTAAACTTGAACTCAAAATAAATAACGTATTTCCCCTCATTCTCCCAACCTATTTCCTTTAAATTCTCGTCTAAAACCGCTAGGACATCTCCTATGTCTCGCTTAACCTTGGAAAGATCAATTTTAACACGTGCAGTTACCTCTTTACCAAATTTATTCTCGGCTTCAAAGATGAAGCATCGTCTAAACCTACCTTCATAATAAAAGTACGTTGACCTAACATAGTTTGCCTCAATTTCAACCTTACTAAATAGCTTAAACATCAAAGATACCATGAATGAGGAGAAGATCAGCACTATTATCAACAGTAAGACAGCGAACTTTTTCTTGACCATATTTAATCACTTTGAATCGGGAATTCATGTCCACACTTAGGGCACTTTATAAGGTTGCATCCTCCCAAGATCGCATATCTACATTCACCGCATGCAATCAGCCTCGCATATGAAGTATTAAATTTAAAGCCGCACTTAGGGCAGACAACTATTTTTCCCATGTTAAACACCTTCTATATTCAATTAGGAATTAAATCACTCCTCTCAATAAAATATAAGTAATTAAGGTGGCCAAATTGCCTGGAGGATACAAGCTAAAAGGGGAGAACCTCGGAAGGGAGTTTAAGATAAGACTTAGAGAAGACTATCATCTTAAAAACGAGAAACGTAAAGCTAGCCTAAAGAATCAAATACTCTACAAAGTTTCAGCTGCAGGTTCTCTCATGTACCTCATAGGAGTAACCGATGATGGAGAACCCATAGGCATATCCTATCAGGAGCTACTTAGATCAGATAAGGTGCTCAAGAAGATATGCTCTGAAATACCCGTTAACATTGAAAAAGAAGATGTAATTCAAGTCGGTGAAGATAGATTCATAAAATGCTATCTAATAACACGAAAAGAGCTTGAAAGTAAACTTCAGCATCTGACAGTTGTAACGGTTGGCCACGTTGGACATGGCAAATCTACCTTAATAGCCTCCCTTATAACAGGAAAGCCGGATGATGGATCTGGTAAACTTAGAGTATATCTATTTAGGCACCCCCATGAGATAAAGCGAGGATTAACAGCTGATCTCTCACTTGCATTTTACGCGTTTAATGAAATGGGAGAAGCTCTCAGATTCTCGAATCCAAAAGATCCAGTTGAGCAAGCACGAATACTCCAAAATGCTCGTAAAATAATATCCTTCGTAGATAATGTTGGTCATTTAAGATTCTTTAAAACAATGGTAAGAGGATTCTCAAGCATGAAACCAGACTATGCCATGTTAACAGTGTCAGCTGCTGATGGCCTTCAAAAAGGAACATTAAGAGCATTTTTGCTCCTAATATCCTACGAAATACCATTCTTCATCATTATAACTAAAGCAGATAGAGCATCTGAGGAAGCTATTACAAAACTTGAGGAGCAGATAATCCTCTGGCTAAAGCGACTAGGTAGAACACCTTACAGGGTAAAGGATGAAATTGATGTCTGTATAGTAGCCTCCAAAATGCCCGAAGGAGTTGTTCCCATAATAAGAACTTCAAGCGTGACCATGGAAGGTTTATCCCTGATAGATAAACTACTTTGGCAACTTAAGCCTAGGGTAGAGGCTGAGTCAATTAGCAAACCATTCCTAATGTACATAGATGAAATATACAACATAGTTGGAGTGGGACCCGTAGTTTCCGGGAAAATTAAATGGGGTAAAATCTCGAAAGGTGATGTTGTCCTCGTTGGACCAGTAAAGGGGGAATTTGTTAAAGCAAAGGTACTATCCATTGAAAAATATCATCAAAGAATATCTGTTGCATATGCTGGAGATATTATAGCAGTAGCGTTGAAACCTCTCAAAAGACAGCTGAGATACAGAGACTATAGAAGAGGAATGATTGTATGCGATCAAAAACTAAATCCAAAACCCGTGAAAAAATTCATAGCAGATGTAAGAATATATCCATCCCCAACAACTGTCAAGGAAGGATACTGTCCAGTACTATACTGTGAATCAATAAGACAGCAGGTCAAGATAGAGAAAATTGAAAACATTGAGGAACATGGTGTTGGAGGCTTCACGGCAACCATGACTGCCTCCTTCATATACAGGCCGTGTTTCATCCAGCCGGGCGACCGTTTCGTTCTAAAAGAACATGATTACATAACTGGAGTTGGCGTAGTTAAGAGCATTTTTAATGTGCAATAGCTAATAAATTTTAATCTAGCATCCGTGGAGATGACCTATGCATGGAGAAGAAACTAGACAATTCTAGAGCCGAAAAACTTAGAAAATGGTATGAACTCGAGAAGCAGATAAAGGAGCGAATGAAAAATATAAAGTTCAAGATAGCTGTCATGAGCGGAAAAGGCGGAGTAGGAAAAAGTTTTGTAACAGCAAACCTTGCAATTGCCCTCTCACTAAGAGGGTTCAAAGTAGGTGTACTAGATGCTGACATTCATGGACCAAGCATTCCAAGATTGCTAGGTGTGCACACCAAAGGACTTACAGCAGATGAAAAAGGTATAAAACCAGCGATTTCAAATCATGGAATAAAGATTATCTCAATAGATTTCCTGCTTCCAAGTGGCGAATCCCCTGTAGTGTGGAGAGGCCCACTAAAGACAGCTGCAATACGCCAATTTCTTGGACAAGTCGACTGGGGAGAGCTTGATTTCCTCCTTATAGATCTCCCACCGGGAACAGGAGATGAGCCCTTAACGATCGCACAGTCAATTCCAGACATGACTGCAGTGATCATGGTAACAATTCCATCGGAACTTTCACAGGATGTCGTTAAGAAGGCGATAACATTCGCCAGAGCAGTCAAAGTTCCATTGTTGGGAATCATTGAAAACATGAGCTACTTTACATGCCCAAAATGTGGTGAACGCCACTACATATTCGGAAAAGGTGGAGGAGAAAGCCTATCAAAGGCCACAGGAGTTACAATGCTTGGATCAATACCGCTAGACCCTGAAGCGTCAGAAATGGCTGACAAGGGACTGTCATTCCTGACTGAAATGAAGGAAAGTGAAATAGCTAAGGAGTTCAATAAGATAGTTGACAAGGTACTCGAGAAAATTAAAGCATAATCTCCCTACCAAACTTTTTGAACAAGTGGCTTCCATCACATGTACCCGTGTTCAGATATGCTAGATTCTCCCGGCAGGATGCAAATGAAGCACCGTATTTAAGAACAATTTTACGCACCTTCCTGACAATGTGCTGACGCAGCATAAAGGGCAGGTAGCGGTACCCATATAAGGGCTTAGATGACGCATAAAGTCTATAAATTTTCTGAAATTTCTCCTCATCTGGCTGAAGTATCTTAAGCTTATCAAGATCCCCCACAAGCTTAAGAGTAGATACGGTTATATGTTCTACACCAGCATCTATAAGCTCCTTGACAAGCTTCTCAAGCATCTTCTCATCATCATTCACAGTTGGAATTATTGGATCGATTCTAGCATACGTTGGAACACCTGCGCCTGAAAGCTTTGAGAGAGCATCGATCCTATAGTCAGGGCTCGGAGCGTTAGGTTCAATCCTAGAGGCTACTTCATCATCAATTGTTGTAACAGTCAAACCAACAACCGCTATACTACTGCTATAAATGTCAACATCTCTTGTCACGAGATCTGATTTAGTTAGGACAAGCATTGGAAAATCATGTTTTGCCAAAGTCTCTATAACCCTACGAGTAACTTTAAACTTCTTTTCTATGGGCTGATAAGGGTCTGTTGAATCACAAAGCATAACGGGAAGAATGGGAAAAGTTTTCTTGACTGCTCTCTCAAGCTTCTCAAGCATGTCAAGCCTTGGAAGAGTTGGTCCAATAAAAGATGGAAACTTAACAGCATAGCAATACACGCATCCATGCTGGCATCTACCAAGGTAAGTGTTGAGAGAATACTTTGGAGGACACGTACAGTACAGTGCCTTAGACGACTTAAACCTTGGAAGCTTGTTCATGGCCAGCTAATCTAGTAGAGCTTTTACAAGGCAATTTCCTTCATAAACAAGTTTATGTAAAAACATATATATCATGTACTCCCCAGTAACCATAAAACGGTTAAAATGGAATCTAGTGAAGTACATGAAGTACGCCCCCACAGCATGACATGAGCATAGTTGCAGAATATGCCAAAAGAATCATAGTAATGCTAGATGGCAGGGTGGTCGTGAATATAACCCCTATAAAATCGTTTGAAGATAGGAGGCTCATGGAGAAAATAAACGTTGAACCACTGCAAATTTCGAGACTGAGCATTAAAACAGCTGGAAAAGCAGTTTTAACCATTAATGAATATATCTCACTAATTTAGAGGCTATTTTTAACGAAAAAGCCGTAAAAAGTTATATTTTCATCTCATCTCATAAATGAGTAACTACTCATAAATGGGTCGATATGCCGTGAAAACTAATAGAGTCTCCTTCATTATAGTGATGATAGCTCTTGGAAATACACTGTCAATTGTTTCAACGCTGATATCTCTTCTCCATCCACAGCTTGCAGTTGATCTATCCCATATAGCTACTGTTCTTACAGCATTTCTACTGGGTCCCACGGCAGGTTTTATAGTTGGCTTCTTCTCAGCTATAGTCCCATATTATAGGTTTGGTATAACAGGTTTAATGGGTCCAGTGCTTGGGTTAGCTATACTTCCTGGAAAGGGATTAACAGGACTAACCATTGGGCTGATAAAGAAGAGGTTAAAAATAACGCCACAAATCGTTAAGGAGAAAAGGTATCCAGTGGTCCTTTTAATAACATTGATAGGATACATTCCGGAGGCAATATTCACGTTTATATACCTTGGAATCGCGATCTCATTCTTTGTACCATTCTTCTCAATGCCTTTGGTAATAGCTATTCTGGTAAAGGCTTGGATTGAAATGTTCATCATAGGATTCATATGTGAAGCCATATATAGGCACGTCAACATAGTATTCTCTTAAAGATATACTGCGAGGTTCCAAATTGGATAGGAGAAAGAAAAGGGGCTTCTTCGACGATATCTTTGAGGAATTTGAAAGAATGCTTGAGGAGGGTTTCGAAGAGTTTAAAGGTTTTGAAAAACTTTTGTCTGAGCATGGAGGATATACAATTCACATAGAGTATAAGGGAGATAAGCCAATTATACATGCCAAGCTAAGTGGGGACATCGATCCTATAAAATTCAGAAAGCAACTTAAGGAGCAATATCCTGAAGCGGAAATAGTAATCGAAGGTGGAAAACCTCTAATCGAGGAAGTACATGAGGAAAGTAAGGAAGAAATTGAAGAGGGTAAAGCTATAAAAATTCCAATCATTGAGAAGAAGACTCTCATCGAGGAAATCAAGGAGCCTAAACGCGAAGACCGAAAGCATCGGCAAGACTGATAACCTTTCTCAGTTCATTAAGCATTTTCCTACCATTACCTGTCAGGTAAAACAATTTCCTACCTTTTCTATCAGTTTCCTCCTTAACAAGTCCAGCGCCCATTAGCTCATTTAAATATCTCTTTAACCTATCATAGGAGAGGTTAGCCCTGTAAAGAATCGTGGTTATTTTAGCTTCTCCCTCCTCGTCAATGGTGTCAAGTATGTCAAATATGATTCTCATTTTTGACCTGTATTCACTCTCCTTCATTTTGAATCATTTAAGAGAGTTTAATCGAGGCTACAACCCACATCAACAGCATGAATCCGATAAGCTCAACACTATAACCTACCATGAAAGCGTAAACGCTTAAGAGTCGTATCGAGAGAAGCAAGAATATATTTCCAACAAGCATTGCAAGGAATCCCATGAAGACAAAGGCTCTGCTTCTACAGGATTTCTTAACCAAGTTAACTCCACTAATAACAGCAATTACAGCCAGTATGATGACTACTCCAAGCTCAATGAAAAAAACTCCACGGAGCATCTGTAGAGGGGCGAGAAACATCACCTTACCAAAGATCCTAAGCTCCTCTGAAACATACATTAGGCAAAGCATTGTAAATGCCACAAGCTTT
>DRAE01000124.1 GCA_011041895.1 Candidatus Bathyarchaeota archaeon | reverse complement strand
GGAGATCGTGGATTCAATATCCAAAAAAGATAGGAACAGGATATTGTTCACCGTTGAAGTTGATCCACGTTTTGGAAAATATCATTGGACTGGATGCAGGAGATGCAATTTCTCAGTTCCACCTGGGCAATATAAGCTATATGGTGGGAGATGTCCAAACTGCGGTAGGAAGATGACTGTTGGGGTAGCTGATCGTGTCGAGGAATTAGCTGATAGACCGGAAAATGCTAAGCCTTTAAATGCAATTCCATACATGCACCTTATCCCATTAAGTGAGCTGCTCAGCGTATACTATAAAAAGCCCGTGCACAGTAAGCTGATATGGCAAGTGTACGTTGATTCAGTCAAGAAAGTTGGAAGTGAGTTTGAGATATTGATAAAGGCTCCCGAGGAAAAGCTTCTGAAAATTTTCCCCAGACCTCTTGTCAAGTTCATAATTAAGAATAGAAGAGGTGAACTGAAGATAAAACCTGGATACGATGGCATATATGGTGAGCTCATGCTTGAGGAAGAGTTTTTGGAAAATGGTAAAACGTCTAAAATGCAGCGTCTCGATGAATTCTTTTATCGAAGCCAGTAAGTATTATACGTCAACAGGGGACCGTTGGAAAGGTGAGAAAATGGCAAAGCCCATAGTCAAGGTAGGAATAAATGGATACGGTGTCATAGGCAAGAGATGTGCAGACGCTATCTCACTACAGGATGACATGAAACTAGTGGGGATTTCCGATATAGCCTCGGATTACAGGATAAAGTTGGCTCAGCTGAAGGGATATCCAATATACTGTTCACTGCCTGAAAAAGAGGAGGAAATGAGAAAGGCTGGAATAGAGGTTGTAGGCACCCTCGAGGACATGCTAAAAGAAGTTGACGTGATTATTGACTGCACGCCAAAGGGTATAGGTGCGAAAAATAAGGCTCTATACGATAAGCATGGTGTTAAATCAATATTCCAGGGAGGAGAGTCTCATGAACTCACAGGCTTATCATTTGTTGCACAGTGCAATTACAAGGAAGCCCTTGGAAAAGATTCACTGAGAGTTGTAAGCTGTAATACAACTGGAATATGTAGGGTTATAGGTTCATTGCATAAGAAGTTAGGCATTAAAATGGCTCGTGTAATGCTCGCTAGAAGAGCATGTGACCCATGGGAAAGCCATAAGGGTGGAGTAATAAACACCTTCTACCCAGAGGCGCATATTCCATCACATCAGGGACCAGATGCGCAAACTGTCATACCAGACCTGCCCATAATAACGATAGCTGCAAAGGGGCCATACAATATAAGCCACATGCACTTTGCATTCGTAGAGTTTAGGGAGAAAGTTGATAGAGAGACTGTTATAAGCGTCTTAGATGAAGCTCCAAGGATAATATTTGTAAATGCAGGAGATGGAATAGAGGCGCTGAACTCCGTGCTTGAAATATGTAGGGACCTTCAAAGACCAAGAGCAGATCTATGGGAGGTAGCTGTTTGGAAGGACATCCTAGCGTTGAATGAGGATTGTACAGAGGCCTATCTAATATATCAAGTTCACAATGAGGCCATAGTGATTCCCGAAAACATAGATGCAATAAGAGCTTTAACAGAGCTTGAAACTGATCCAATGAAATCCATCGAGAAAACGGATAAGTCACTTGGTATAGTTAAGAAACTGTTGTGACAAATTTATTTACTCTACTTAGAAGATTATCTTAAAGTACGAAGCGGTGTCTACATGGTAAACGTAGTTGGCATATCCATATTGGTTATTGCTGTGACGATACTGCTATATGCGATAGCCAAGCTCTTCGAGCATCCACCAAAGCCTACAGTTGAAAAGGTAACTCCCTATGCATGTGGAGAGGATCTGCCACCAATCTCCCCAACATATCACTTTGCACATGCATTCCTTTACGCAGCAATTTTCGTGGCGGTTGATATAGTAGCCATAGTTGTTTCACTTGCATACACTCTTCCAACCAACATGCTTATATTCCCGATACTGTTCCTGATAGCTTTCTCAATCCCCCTACTAGCTGTAGTAGCCATGTATAGGATGGAGGATTAAAAATGCTTGAGAAGCTTGTCCACTGGGCTAGGATACGCTCCCCATGGATATTACACTTTAATGCAAGCGCATGCAATGCATGCGACATAGAGGTTATAGCAGCTTTGACTCCAAGGTTCGATGTTGAACGATTCGGAATACTCTTAAAGGGCTCTCCAAGGCATGCAGACATTCTAGTGGTTACAGGATCGGTTAACAGACAAGTCAAGGCTAGACTGAAGAGAATATATGAGCAGATGCCCGAGCCCAAGTTTGTTATGGCCGTTGGAACATGTGCATGCTCTGGAGGAGTCTTCCAACACTGTTACAACGTCTATGAGGGAGTTGACAAGGTAATACCAGTAGACGTGTATGTTCCAGGATGTCCTCCCAAGCCTGAGGCAATCATACATGGAGTAGTTAAGCTTATTGAAAAGTACAAGAGAGCTGTAGGCATCATAAAGTAGGTGATGCTCATGGGCATAACTCCAGAGGAAATATGTAAGGATCTAAAAGATAAGGTTAAGGAAATCGAGAAATGCGAGAAAATGGCTCCAAACCAGCTGCTTGTCACAACCTCATCCGACAAAATATGTGAGGTAATCGAGAAAATATCAAATAACTACAATGCATATCATCTGTCAACGATTAGTGCCGTAGACCTGGGAAAGGAGATTGAGTTAAACTATCACCTTTTCTCATACAAGTACATGGTTGACATAACTGTTAGATGCAGTATTCCAAAGGACAATCCAAGGATAAAAAGCATAATTGACGTTATTCCAGGAGCTATACTGTATGAGATGGAGGTTCATGATCTCTTTGGAGTGTATTTTGAAGGCAACCCAAACATGAATGAGCGTCTAATACTTCCAGAGGATTGGCCAGAGGATTTACCTCCTCCCCTATGGAAGGATGTTAAAACAGAGGAATTGAGAAAGAGGCTCTATAAGCAATAAGCCAAAATTTTTAGCACTGCTACAGCAGTTTATAAGCGTTTCCTCAATTCTTTACTGGCATGAAGATAGCTAAGGCTACTGTACTTGCAGTTATTCTACTTCTACTTATGCTACCAAATTCCCATTTAGATGGATCTGCGAGAAACTATGTGGAAAGTCTAAACTATCCCCGTTTATCAGTGAAAGGCTCCACAAGCGTCATTGACTCCTTTATTGCAATAAATGATAGTAGTTTAGAAATTTCACCATCCACATTTAATGTTACCTTGATTCCTCCAGGAACGGGAATAGATCCATATGGGAATCCTTACACAGTGTATGTTGATGGCAGGTATCACATGGCCACAAGAAACGTATACGCTGGCTTAAATACGTTTTTCCGTTTTGGATGGTATGATTGGAAATGTACGATAGCACCCATATTTGAAGATGATGGATATCATATCTATAACTCATGTGTGGTTAACATCGACATTGTATCGTCTCCGGTAAATGTCGCTAACATATCCGCTATAGTGTGGTCTATGAGTAAAATGTATCTTCCAGTATCCATTTCATTTCAATATGTTTTGCATCGGTATTTTGAAGTGGATGTTCCAGGATACAGCATCAAATATCTGATAATCTTGTTCATAACCGATATTCCTCAGATCAAGATGTTCGCATTCTCTCATGCTCTTGAAAATTGGCTTAACTTCAAGAACGTTTCTCTTTTAATAGATGCTCCCATAATACCTGATGTAGTGATTGAAGCTGCTCTCGGATACTCTAATCACAAGCTCTTGGAAATTGCACCCACGGATGGAGGCTCCCTTTTCGTATTATCTAGCAGAACTTATAAGCGGCTCATCTGGGTTTCATATCCAATTGATATTCCATTCAGCGATGTAAAATTCTCATATTCTATAGATTTAAATGAAACTATATACTACGTGAGCAAGTTTTCCAACTCTGACAAAATATACATGGGAATAATGTTTCTTTCAGCGTTAACGAGCACCATAAGATACGCAAGTATAACTTACACTGCTCCATATTACATAGATGCATTATGTGTGGCTGAAGCAACATTAGATATATTCAATCTAACAGTTCATGTAAGCGCCATCGAGCTTCCATTAAGGGTATGCAGTCACGTGATGAGCTGTAAGCATCCGTATAATGTGATTCAGCATGAGCTTACATTAGCACCTCTCCCAGGATTTGCAATGGGAGAAATTTTCCTCGAGATAATATATCCCAAAAGGTGGTCATTCAAATGCTTAGACAATGGAAACATATTATCACTACTTTTGCTGGAATATAACTCATCTCACAATAGGCTAAATTTAAAGTTGAAGCCTAGACGTGGAGGCATTTCAGTAAAGGCAATCTTTGAAGCTGAAAACGCTATATCTCACATGGAGATCCTGAACGGTATGAATCGGAAACAGTCGGTTTTCACATCGGAGCAAAAGTTTAAAGTTTCTATAACATTAGCTGAGTGGGTCGTTAATGGGTTCATAAATGTGACTCTCTTAGACTCGAATCATCTTCCACTAAACATGACATTGGTGTCATTCAATGGATCTAAAACTATAGTCATTAGCATTGACCCTGTTGAGGGAACATGCTGGATTTCAGCTCTATGGTTTAACTCGACAGATAGTGGATTTAGGGTAAGAAGAATCACCATAATCTCCAATGAAGACATCTCATCCATTAAAGTGCTTAATATGCTTCATCAGTCAATCATATTCTTGCACATTGGCAATCTGGACGGTTTACTAGCTAAACTGTTCATAGGAAAAAGGTTATTTACAGTGTTATCGATAACGGGTCAAATGCACATTAGCATACCGCATAAAGAATTGCATGGAGAGCCTCATGTCACAATTGAGCTTCTAGCTACAGGTGATGAAGAGGGGTTGACGATTTCTATTCCAATAATATATGTAAGTGCTGAATATTTGGATATGCAAGGCAAGCTGATTCTATACTCAAGTATTCCAATGGATTTTTCAAAGCTTAGAGTTCTGATAACAACATGTAAAGGATCTTTTATAACGCTCACCCCTCCGGAAAATGGCACTATTCATCTCAATGGCATAGGAAAGATACTTGCAATCAGCATATACGGTGGCTTCAACAATTCAATTGTCAAATCTATAACCTTTTCCCCGTGAGAAGAGGGCTTCTATTTAAAAAGTGAAATACGTTACAATAGATAATACTAGCAATAGCTGTTAAAGCACCACTGGGAGGGCTTAAAACGCCATCCAAGTTGACAATTAGAATTCCCGTAGGCCCTCAGCATCCAGCGCTTAAAGAACCTGAACGCTTCATATTTTACGTTGAAGGGGAGCAGATTGTAAAGGTTATTCCAAGGATAGGCTTTAACCATCGTGGAATAGAAAAGGCTATGGAGGAACGAACTTATCTCCAAGACCTCTACATAAGCGAGAGGGTATGCGGCATCTGCAGTAATGTCCATACTGCATGCTATGTTCTTCTAGTTGAGCGCCTCATGAACATGGAGATACCAGAGAGAGCCAAGTACATTAGAATGATAGTTTTAGAGCTTGAGCGTCTTCATAGTCATCTTCTATGGCTTGGAGTAGCCTTCCATGAAATAGGATTCGACACGCTTTTCTATCTCGTGTGGAGAGACCGAGAAATCGTGATGGATCTTTTAGAGCTGATAAGTGGAAACAGAGTAAACTATGCTACGAACACAATTGGAGGCGTGCGAAGGGATATCAGTGAAGAGACTAAGCACAAGATATTGAAGGGAATGAAACTTCTCCTTGAAAGACTGAAATATTATAGGAGACTCTCTCCCGAGGAGCAGACTATAGTAAAGAGAACTCTTGGAGTAGGGCCACTGTCTACACAGGATGCGAAGAGACTATGTGCCGCAGGTCCAACGCTGAGGGCAAGCAATGTTAAAAGCGACGTTAGAGGAGACGAGCCATATCTACTCTACAAGGAGGCAGAGTTCCAGACAATGGTAAGTGACCTATGTGATGTCTTGGGAAGGATACTTGTGAGAATAGATGAGTGCATTGAGGCAGTCAGGATCATTGAATGGTGTGTAAAGAATATGCCAGATGGCCCAATCCGCCAGAAGTTGCCTCCAATATTCAAGGTTCCCGAGAATCAGGCATATCGTAGAGTCGAGGCTCCAAGAGGAGAGCTCGTATATTATGGAGTCAGCGATGGATCTGAGAAACCATATAGAATTAAGATAAGAACTCCCACGCTGGCGAACATTCCAGCACTATGCAAGATGCTTGAAAACCAGCATATAGCTGACATACCTATAGTAGTTGCATCCATAGATCCATGTTTCTCATGCACAGATAGATTAGTGTTCATAGACATTGAAAAGGGAAAGAAGTGGTCATGCTCAATGCCATACTTCAAACACCTAATCAAGAAAAAGTTCGGAAGGTGAAGGATGTTGGACGCAATCATCACGATACTTCAAGTACTAATATTCCCCGGTGTACTCTTCGCAATAATTCTAGCTTTACTCTATGAATGGGTGGAGAGAAAGTTTAAAGCCCGCTTACAGAACAGGATAGGCCCACTCTATACTGGGTGGCATGGAATACTCCAGCCCTTTGCAGACATCATAAAGCTATGGAGCAAGGAGGATATAGTCCCTGCTGAAGCGGATAAAACAATGTTTACGATAGCCCCAATGCTTGCCCTAGCATCCCAGCTAATATCCTTCCTAATAATTCCAGTTGTATCCGTGTATGCACTAGTACACTTTGAAGGCGACTTAGCCTTACTTGCCTTCCTATCAACGGTATACCTAATAGCTGCCGGAATCGGAGGTTTAAGCAGTAACAATAGATTCTCTGCGATAGGAGCTGGAAGAAGTATAATCCAGCACGTGGGATATGAAATTCCCCTATTGTTCGTCTACGCTTCAGCAGCCTTCATTGCCCAGTCATGGTCGCTTTCAAAAATTGTTGAATACCAGGTCAAAACAGGTGTTCCATTGATAGCTTTCCTAGGCATAGGCTTTGGAATAAGCATAATATCTCTGCTAGCATTCATTGAGAGGATTCCATTCGATATTCCAGAAGCTGAAACCGAGATCGTTGCAGGATGGCTCACTGAATTCAGCGGCAAGAAGTATGCCTTCTTCTGGCTTGCAGATGATGTACAATTGCTCGTTGGAGCTGGGATAACAGCTGCACTGTTCCTTGGAGGGCCATGTGGCCCAGTACCGGGAATTCCAATAGTTGACGAGATACTGTACGTAATATACTTCATAATCAAAACCGTGATTATAGTGCTTATACTGGCTTCCATAGAGGCCTCCTCTGCACGATACAAGATAACGCAGGCCGTTTCAGGATTCTGGAAGTATTTAACTCCACTATCCATACTCCAGCTACTAATAGTGTTTGCTCTCAGACTATATGGTGTAATCTAGGTGTGAAAGATGCCAAGGGTATTAGCGTTCCTAAAGGATTTCCTAAAAAACCTGTCAAAGAAGCCTGCTACTATAAAATATCCATTCGAGCCTCCATCACAGCTCCCAGAGGGTTTCAGGGGAAAGATATCAATAGACTATAACAAGTGTGTAGGATGTGGACTATGCGCAAGAGTATGCCCAGCTTTCGCAATAGAGATGGTGCAAGTAGGCTTCAGAGAGGTTTCAGGGAAGAAGATTCCAGTGAGAAAGCCTAGAGTAGATGTAGGTAAATGCCTATTCTGTGCACAATGCGCTGAAGTTTGCCCAGCCAAGGCTATAACTTTAACAAAGAAGTTTGAACTCGCCTCCGAGAAGAAAGAAGATTTAATAGTTCAACCTTAGAAGGTGAATATAATGTGGCTGGAAATAGCTCTGATACTGCTAATAGCTACCGCAGTATTGTCTCTATACTCTAAGAAAATAGTACATGGAGTATTCTTTCTAGCCATAATGGCCTGCATTCTGGGAGTAATATTCTACATGTTCAATGCACCATACGTAGCTGTAATCCAGATATTTGTCTATGGTGGAGCAGTAACGGTTCTGATGCTTGTTGTCCTCCTAATAGCTGGAGAAATTGAGGTCCTTAAGGGTGGTGAAGGTGGGCGAGAAGAAGAGTAGAATATCCCCAGTAGACGTGATAGGTATAATATTCACATTCGTACTAGGCCTGTCCATGGCATTCATGCTGACAAGATATGCCTCTCACCCACTTGTTGAAAGATATCTCGTGAATGCATCGGCTCCAATATATGAAGTAACTTCAGAGGTTCTCTGGTCATATAGGCTCTTCGACATAATGCTCCAGATTCTCCTCATACTTGCAGCTATATCTGGAGCTATAGCCCTGTTCAAGACTAGGAGGAGAATATGAAATGTTTGAGGCAACCCATCTAATGCTAATAGCATCCTCGATACTATATGCCGTTAGCATATGCGCTCTAATCACCAGAAGAAACATCATACAAGTCGCAATCGCACTTGAGATTCTAATCGACGCTGCAAACATGAACTTTATAGCATTCTCAAATATGGGTCTCCTCATAGATCCAGTAGCTCACGCAATAGTTATCACTTCAATAGTTATTGGAGGATGTGTGGAGACGGCTATCCTAGCACTTGCAGTTTATGTTTACAAGCATTATAGAACCCTTGATGTGAGAGAATTGCACAGGCTAAGGTGGTGAACATGCTCCCACACGCCCCATGGTTAAGCTGGATAATACCCCTAGTAGGTGCAGCAATAGTGCCGCTACTGTCATTTAGGAGAAGGCTTGTAGAGGCATTCTCCGTCATAGTGGCATTCACAGCGGCTGCCTTTGCATTTTCAATGATCCCTGAGGTCTTTAAAGCTGAGCTTCCAGTAGAGAAGCATATTTGGCTTCCAATACTAAATGTGAAGGCTGGAGTAATCCTCGACCCATTAAGCATATTTATGGCATCCGTTGCAACTGGAATAGGTGCGCTCTGTATTCTCTATTCAATAGCTTACATGAGCGAGCACCCTGGCTACACTAGATATTACTCGCTTATGCTCCTCTTCGTTGGAGGAATGACTGGTCTCGTCATGGCAAGTAACATGGTTCAACTATACATATTCTGGGAGGTAGTTGGGCTATGCTCATGCTTCCTGATAGGATTCTATTATGACCAAGAAAAAGCTCGCCACGCTGGATTGAAGGCATTCATAGTGACTAGAGTTGGTGATGCCTCACTCATGATAGGATTGGCTCTCCTATATGTGTCAACTGGAACAGTCGATTTCCTACAGTTAGCTAACGCTGTAAAGGGAATCGACATGGGTCTTTTAACTATTACTGGGCTCCTAGTGTTTGGAGGAGCTATTGGAAAGTCAGCGCAGGTTCCACTATTTGTATGGCTTCCAGATGCAATGGAAGGTCCATCCACTGTTAGCGCCCTTATACACGCTGCTACAATGGTTAAGGCCGGAGTATATCTAGCAGCTAGAACATTCCCAATATTCTCAGCATCCACAACATGGCTTCTATTTGTCTCATGGATAGGCGCGATAACGGCTTTCATGGCAGCTACAATGGCAATGGTTTCAAAAGACATTAAGAGAGTGCTAGCGTACTCAACGATGAGCCAGATAGGATATATGATGACCGCAGTTGGCATTGGAACAATGGCTGGAATCTTTGCATCACAGTTTCATCTAATGAGCCATGCAATATTCAAGGCTCTCCTGTTCCTGGCCGCTGGATGCATAATACACTCCATTGGAACCAGAAACATGGATGAAATGGGCGGCTTAAAAGACGTCTTCCCGCTAGTTTACATCACGTTCCTGATAGGGGCTTTCTCTTTAGCAGGTATTCCACCATTCAATGGATTCTGGAGCAAGGGACTAATCATACTCGAAACAATAAACGAGGGCTTTTATGGTCTTGCAATACTAAGTTCAATAACCGCCATCATAACTGTATTCTACACGTTTAGAATGCTCTTCCTAACCTTCCATGGTGAGAAAAGCGAGTATGTAAAGAAGCTCAAGCACATTCACATGCCTGGAATAACAATGTACATTCCACTGCTCGTACTTGCGGCTGGATGCATAATCTCAGGATTCCTGGAGCATAATTTCCTAGAGTTCATGTTCCCACATGAAAGCTTCCACCTACACATCCCAGAGAATCTGATGCTCATCGAATACACGATATCCTTCCTAGCAATAGTTATTGGACTAGTGCCAGCATACCTTCTATACTTTAGAAAGACAATATCCCCCGAGAAAATAGTCAAGTCCTCTTCAATCACATATGCACTTTACAAGCTCCTTGAAAACGGATACTTCTTTGACAAATTCTACTACTCTCTAAGCTATGCCGTGAGAGACTTCGCCCAAAGCTTCAGAAAAACCCATACTGGAGTATTGTCAAATAATATGCTTGCAATAGTTGCAATGATGATAATCTTGATAATACTGTTCATAACGTTTGGAGGCGTGTAAACATGTTCACGAATATAATCGATACACTATTCATATACGCGATATCTATACCAGTAGCGGGGTACCTGTGTAAGAAACTATTCAAGAAAGATGACATCGAGAGAATAGTGACCGGGTTACTAACCCTAATTGGAATAGGGCTTGCATTTTTCTACCTATATGCAATGTACAGGCATTTACAAGGTCTTCCATTAATGATACATGTAGAGCATCTCCTCGAGGTTTCACCGCCTGTGGCCTCATGCCTTGAAATAGATTTCCTGGGGCTGTTTGTAGCTGGGACAGCTCTCACGCTTTCACTGTTTGTAGCCTTATATTCGATACAGTATGTGAAAGAGTATGAGAATCCAACAGCCTACTTTACATTGCTAACTCTAATGGTCACTGGAATCATTGGAGCAGTCTTTGCAGGAGATCTCTTCACACTATTCGTGTTCTGGGAGCTGATGAGTCTTTCAGCATACTTCCTAGTTGCATTTAAAAAACATACGTGGGAGGCCATTGAGGCATCCTTCAAGTACTTGGTAATGTGTGCAGCTGGAAACCTTACAGCCCTCTACGGAATATCTTTGCTCTACGGTGTAACTGGGACACTTAACATTGCAGGCGTGATTTATACGCTTAAGAACACGGCACTAACACCTGTGCTTCTACTAGCTCTCATCATGATAGTAATAGGATTCGGCGTTGAGGGCTCGATAGTTCCACTGCACACATGGCTTCCAGACGCTCACCCAGCTGCTCCAAGCTCAATTAGTGCAATGCTTTCAGGAATAGTAATCGAGACTGGAGGCTATGTTCTGATAAGAATGCTCACATACGTGTTTGACCCAACGATATATCACTGGCAAATGATCATGCTCTTCCTAGCAATCATAACAATGACAACTGGAAACATAATGGCCCTCAGACAAGAGGACGTTAAAAGGCTTCTAGCATACAGTAGCGTAGCCCAGATGGGGTACATATACTTTGGTCTCTCAACTCTAACCGGGACAGGATTAGCTGGAAGCCTGTTTCACATATTCAATCATGCAATGGGCAAGGGACTAGCTTTCTTAGCTGTTGGAATATTAATTGCACTAGCTGGCACGAGAAACATCGATGAGCTAAGTGGAATAGGAAGGAAGTACAAGTTTATAGGAGTTCCACTTACCATAGCAATACTCTCCCTATGTGGAACCCCGCCGTTAAGTGGCTTCTGGAGCGAGTTATTCATCATAATTGGAGCTGTAGAGGCTAAAACAACACCATTCATCATTGGAGCATTGATAATGCTGTTCAATGTCGTGCTATCAATCGGATATTATATGTTCGTGGTGTTCAAGAAGCTAATCTGGAACCCATATTCACCAACCGTGGAGAAGGTAACTGAGAGAACACCAGTGCTCATGACAATCTCAGTGTGGGCACTAGCTCTAATAATAGTCATAGTTGGAATCTATCCCAAGATAGTGCTGGACATAGTTAAACTGGCTGTTCCAACATCCGAGAGAATAGCAGAGTATATAGCTGCAATACTTGGAAGCAGCTAACTATTTAATTTTCCCCTCAATCCTTATTTTAAATCCCAGTGAACGGTGATGAACGTGCTTAAACCAACCAGGATGCTTGAAGTTTCAATAATTGTTCACGAGGACAGGGTCGACGACGCCCTAAGAATAATGGGTGAATACGAGATCTTTCACTTCAAGGATATCAGCGGTTCAAAGATTAAATATGGTAAAGCCGTTCAGCTTCCACCTACATTTACCCGCTGCACAAATTTAAACTCTAGGCTTAACAGGCTAATCTCATCCTTTGAAATTCCAAGGAATATGATTCTAAGCTACAAGCCTTCAAAAGAGATTTTAGAGAAGAAGGTTACGGATACTCTTCTAGATGAGATTGAGGATTTCATATCCAAGCTTGAGAGAAAGGAGGAGTATCTCAGGAAACTCATGAGCAAATATGCTATAGTCATAAACGAGGAGGCTATAGGGAAGATACTGACACCGGCATTTGAGAAAATAATTTCAACAGACCTCCCAGAGGAGAAGCTAATTAAACTAGGTAGAGACACGGCAGAAGAAATTCTGCGCAGCGTTAAGGCTTTAAATGCTTCAACTTATGCTGAGCTTGAGGACACATTATGGACTATATTAAGTGAATGGATACTTTCAAAGATACCGAGGAAAACTGTTGAAAGGCTCAAGTTCACAATTGAAATGTTCAGAGAGATCCCGCCAGACAAGAAATCAGAGATATTTCAATCCATAACCCTGCCAAGGGAAAAGGCCATTTCATTTGTCAAGGAGATATTTGAGACTGCAAGAGTGAGATACGTCAAGGATCTCCCCTCGTTCAAGGAAGCTGTGAAGATTGTCAAGGAGACAAGCGATAAAATAGAGTTGATCGACAAAGCTGTTGAGCGCTTAATCGAGGAGAAATCCCGTGAAGACCCCGTGGTGTCTGAACTTTACGCCCTCGAAGACACCATAGTTAAAAGGGTGACCGCCAGCATCTCGCTTGAAACCCTCGTCGTAACCATAACCGCGGTAGTCGACTCATGGAAGCTCAAGTGGATGAAACGCGATGAAGAAGAGGATGTGGAGAAACTCTGTAGGATTGTGGAGGAAGTTGTTGAGGAAAAGTGTTTCAGCATTTTCACTGAGACCCCTATGCCAATATTCTTCATCCCAGAGGTAAGGGAGGCCATTGAAAGCGTAATAACAACTGAGAAATACGAGAAACTGAAGTCATTCCTTGAATACACACTCTCCGAGCTTAGAAAGCACATCTCGGATAAAGAATATGAGAAGGTCAAAGCTCGAAAAGAAGCTGAGATAAGGAAGCTGAAAGAGGAGCTTCAGAAACTAGCCAAGGAAAACCTTGATAAAATCCTAGAGTACAAGTTCCTACTTGGAAAAGAAATCTGCATTGGGAATGTCAAGGTGAAGGCTCTCAAAACACCGGGAACCTACTTGATTAAGGCATTTATCCCAAGCGATAAAGCTTATCTTCTAGAGGATTTAAAGGAGAAGCTTAAAGGAGAATGCATAATAAAAACCAAGAAAGCTGAGCATGCACCTGTTAAGCTTGCGAAACGCCCCTCGTTCATGGGATGGGTTTCAAGCCTAGTTGAAGGGTACGGTATCCCAGACTATAGGGAAATTGATCCAACAGTGTTTATGCTTCCAACGTTCATTGTAATCTTTGGGTTAATGTTCGGAGACGTTGGACACGGTATACTTCTATTGATAACAGGTCTTGTATTCAGGCACCTGAGCAAGAGAAACGTCAAGCTCCCAAGCATTCTAGGAGATCTCCAAGAATATCTCTACAAGGGATCAACATTCATGATACTGGGAGGAATATCAGCAACAATCGTAGGTTTCCTCTATGGAGAGATATTTGGAAGTGGAACAGAGGTGACCCATGGAGACCCAGGATGGTTCCACACGCTCACGGGGCTCGAGAAGCCACTATGGTTTAGCCCAGTCCATGATACTATATACCTCCTAAAAGTGTCCATAGTTGTTGGAATAGTGCAGATTACGTTCGGGCTACTGCTTAGGCTGATAACCCAGCTAATGAACAGGGAGTTCAAGGAAGCAATTCCAAGCATTGCATGGCTATGGCTATACACCAGCGGCAGCTACCTAGTGCTAACGCTTGGATTCGATGCGTTAACTATACCATTTTCAATAGACAATTTTTCACTGTCATTCTTCTATGCCCCATTGGCGTTCCTATTCATAGCCAACATGATATCACATGGTGTAGGCGGGCTCATGGAGGCTCTTGAGCAATTCATATCATCGTTCTCACATTCAATCTCATATGCACGAATAATGGCTCTAGCATTGCTCCATGCAGTGCTTGCAAAAGTCTTCCTACAGTTTGGAGCAGGGCTTGGAACCATAGGATTCATAATTGGAGCAGCTGTGGGCTCAATATTTATACTAGCACTTGAATCTGTTATCTGCTTCATGCACACTCTGCGATTACATTGGGTCGAATGGTTCCTGAAATTCTACAAGGCTACTGGCTCCCCATATGAACCATTCTCTCTAAGAAACGCCCTTCTCACTTAACTTTTCCATGATCTTGATAAGCTTGAAAGCGTAATAGACAGTTACAGCGAATCCAAGAACAAATCCAGCTAGAGCCCCCACAAACCCATTTCCTCCAAAATGCTTGTCAACCAAGTAACCCACTATGGTGAAGGCTACGATATTCAACGTTATTCCAAGAAATTCCAGCGCCATGCTTTCCTCAACGCTCATAGCCTTCAACCTAATCCAAAACTATTAATATCATATTAAGATTATCTCTTTCAAATTGAAGGGGAAATTTCTTCCTGTAAAGGTATATCTGTTAGCGGCAATACCTGGAAGCTTAGGAGCATTCTCTTTCCTATTTACCATACTGCTACTAAGGTATAACATTCCTGATCCACTGCTCCTAGTGCTCTTTGCCCTCTCAATTTCAGTTGTTATCTTTGCAGTGTCTCTGACGCTTCTATACTTCTACGTTTCAAAGCATCCTCCAAAGCTAGGTGATTAGCATGCAGAGTAAAAACGTATATTTCCATATCAGACTACTCGGAATGCTTTCAAGACTAGAAAAGACGGTGGATAAGATTAGAAAAGCTAGCACCATAGAAGAGGCAATGCAAGCGCTCAGGGAAATGAAAATCACTGAAAGTGAAGAGATTCCCTCCAACATTGACGTAGAACTTCACAACAGCATTCTCAAGATACTTCATATCGTGAAGAGAGGAAGTATTGGGTCCCCCACTGAGCTAGTGATAAAAGCTAACCTCTCAACCTATGATGCACTCAACATAGTCTATCTGTACGAGTGTAAGAAAAGGAATATTCCATCATCGAGTATTAGAGGTGCATTATACAATGGCTTAATTCCTCCGAGTAAAATGCTTGAGAAATACGCTAAATCCGATGATGCAGAGACTATGCTATATACGATGCTGGAAATGAACCCCATGATAATGTCTCCATCGTCTCTCCTCAAGATTAAGGGCAGCCTGATTCCAACCTCACTACTTTACGATATTATGCTCCGAGACATAAACCTGAACTTACTGAAGGAATGTAAGAAAGCTTCCGGGGTTAAACCAAGTGAAATGCTCAGCCTCGAATCAATTATAGCTCTTGAGTACAGCATATACCTCATAAATGTGACAGGCAGAATTATATCCGAAAACGGCGACCGCTCCGTGATAGATATCCTTTACATACCAAAAATATCCTTAGTATCAAAGAAATCTCTCCTAAAGGCTATTGAGATAGGAGACCTATACGATGCAGTATCCTCGATTCTATCAGCTTCAGCAGCTCTTGAAAGTCTACTATACGAGCACTTGAAAAAGGCAATTGAAGAGAGAAGTGTACCGAAGCTGTTAAAGTTGTTCAATGAAGGTCTTAGGCACGTTTATAGAAACGCTATAATTGAGCATCCCTTCACGCTTCCATCGATATACTCGATAATAAAACTCTCAAAGATTGCCGTGGACAGAATATGTGAAGAACTTAAGTCGAGACTTTCAAGATAGTTCATTTTTATATATTCATCTAAGTTGTTAATACAAACCACAAATTCGGTGGTGCTAAGATGATGGACGCAATATTGGTGTCAGCTTTCATTGCACCTCTAATACTTCAGCTAACAGACAAGGCTGCAGCATACATCGCAGCAGGGCTTGCGGTAGGCATTGCAGGATTCGGTGCAGGACTTGGTCTCGGAACAGCAAGCGCAGCTGCAATAGGAGCACTTGTAGAGAACCCCAAGCTCTTCGGTAAAACATTTATCTACATTGTCTTCATAGAAGCTATTGCAATGTATGGTCTAGTAGTAGCATTCATGTTAATCCTGATGGTTTAAAACCTTTCTACAGAAGATAACATATCCCGTGAACATTATACCACGGGTGTATGGTCTAGTCGCTCCAACCTCGACTTTTATTTCCCTTAAAATCTGCTCAAACACTTTAAAGTCTATAAAGCCTCCATGCTCTGAGATAGCTTTCCACATCTTCTCAAGCTGGTTGAAGGTTGGTACAAATACTATAAATGGTCTACTAGGTTTAAGCACTTCATAGACATGGGAAACCATGTCCCATGGGCGATCAAGGTCAAGTATAACCGTGTCAACATCCTTGACGTCAAATCCCTCCTCAACAACATCCCTCTCGCATAATCTGACATATTTGTCAAGACCCATGTTAGCCAAGTTTCTCTTGGCAATCTCTAGAAACTCTCTCCTCTTCTCATAGGAGTAAACTACTCCATTAGGTTTGACATGCATGGCAAGCAAAGACGTTAAAGCACCGCTTCCAGTTCCAGCTTCCACAACCCTTGAACCAGATGAGATGTCAGCATAGACAAGTATCAATCCAAGATCCTTAGGATAAATTATCTGAGTTTTCCTAGGAAGCTTCTCAATAAAATCTACAAGCAAAGGCTTCAAAACATAAATTCTCTCACCAGAACTGGTCTCTACATAACAGCCATAAGGTTTACCGATTAAATCACCTAAATTCACCACGCCAAAGTGCGTATGAAACTCACGATCCTCAACCTTTAAAAGCCACTTCTTACCCCTACAGTATAGAACTATGGGTTTACCTTCCTCAATGATATCAATTTTCATCTCAACATATATATCAGGTCAAAAACAGCATTTATTTAGTCATGGCAAAACTCGTCCCACGATTTAAAATATGGCTAGAAAACGAAAACGGAGAATACATAATAGGAGCTGGAGCGGCAAGAATTCTAGAAGCCATAGAGGAAACTAATTCCCTTAAGGAGGCCTCTAAAAAACTTGGCATCTCATATAAGCATGCGTGGTCGCTTATAAAGAGAGCTGAGAAAGCATATGAAATAAGGATAGTGGATACTAGGCGCGGAGGCGTTGAAAAGGGGCGAACATATATAACCAGTGAGGGAAGGAGACTTCTCAGAATATTTAACGAACTCCAAAAAGCGGTTGAGGAAACGATAGAAAAGAAAATGGAGGAGCTTGTTTAGCAGCTTACAGTCACGTTCCTGAAGCTAATGTGTGGTGTAATAACGTTGTAGACCATCCTAACCTCTGAGCCAACCACGTCCACATTCTTTAACAGTAGCTCTGGAAGCTTCCCAGCTATCATCGCCTGTTTAACTGGATAAGCGATCTCTCCATTCTCGATCTTAAATGCAACATATGCAACTACTGAAAATGTTCCAGTCTCCGGGTTTGCTGTATGGCTTCCAAGCAGCGTTATACAGTACAGTCCATTCTTGATGTCAGAGATCATCTCATCTAAGCTATACTTTGACGGTTTAACGATCAAGTTGCTTATGCCAACTGTTGGCTCAACACTGTAATCGTTTCCAAGAGCAGTTTTCCTAACAGCGTTTCCAGTACTCTCTTTTCCAACAACATTTGCCCAGTAGCTATTGTATATGAAGTTCATTAGACGTCCTCTGCTTATTATCACGGTTCTCTTTGTTGGAACTCCCTCTGCATCGAATTTAGCCGATGCATATCCTCCAGAATACGTTCCATCATCTATTATCGTCAGCTTTCCAGATGCAACCTTCTCTCCAATCCTGTCAGCGTATGGGGTCTGCTTCTTGTATGCCCTATCACCCTGAATCTCTGGGGCAAAGATGTTACTTAGAAGGTCAGCGACTGCAAATGGATGGAGAACTATGGTCATCTTCCCCCCTTCAATTTTCCTCTTGCCTAGGTGCTTCATCGAGATTTCAGAGGCGCTCTTGGAAGGCTCAATGTGGTCAAACTCCCTCAATGTACGCTTAACGTCAAAGTCATAGCCTACCCCAACATCTCCTCCATCCCTTGATATGACATAGAGTCCTCCACCGATTACTGTCCCCCTGTCAATGCATTCAATGCCCTGAGAGTTTACAATGGCCTTAACAGAGTATCCAGCAACAACGGAGCCGCTCATCGATGCAACCTTCTTGTTGACATCCTTGGCAGTATCTATCATTTCAAGAGCCATCTCCACAAGCCTATCAGACTCTAGGCTCTTTACTCCTTTGTCATATAGCTTTCTAACCACTGGATACCTTTCAGGAGATGGCAGATTCCTCCATCGTTCATCAGGTTTCCTAGTGTTGGCTATGGACAATGCATCTTCAACAGCTTTTTTAATGTTTCTCATATGCACCGTATTCGTATATGAGAATCCAACTTTCCTATCCTTTACAACCCTTACACCTATTCCTCCAATGGATCTAGTGTATGCAGACTTTATATGCATCTTCTCGATTTCAATGTTAGTCACCTTGTAATAGGATGCAAAAGCTTCACATTCATCGACTCCAAGCTGTTCAGCATACTTCACAGCCTTCTTACATGCATCTAACACTCTCATTTATCTCATACCTCCTACAACAACCTCTTTAATCCTTACATGTGGTCCACCGGTTCCAACTGGTACATATTGACCACCCTTTCCACAGAACCCTATGGACAATTTAAGATCCTTTCCAACAGCGTCTATGTTCTTCAAGGTCTCCAAGGTTAAGCCGCTGAGTGATACATCCAGTAGCGGCGTAGTTATCTCACCCTTTTCAATGAGATAAGCCTCTTGCGCATTGAACTGGAATGTTCCCATGGCTGGGTCAACTTGTCCTCCTCTTGAATCCTTGACGTAGATGCCATACTTTATATCCTCTATGAGCTCCTCAAACGAGTAATCTCCTGGAGCTACGTAGGTGTTGCTCATCCTAACTATAGGCGCGTAATTGTAGTTCATTGCACGTCCTCCACCATTCGGCTCAACTCCAAGTTTTGCAGCGCTCTCTCTGTTGGTAATGTACTCCTTTAATATTCCATTCTCGATTAGAACTCTCTTCCTTGTTGGAACTCCTTCATCATCGTATTTCTCGCTTCCCCAGAAGTCGACTGTTGAGTCATCATATATTGTCACTACCTCGGAGCCAATCTGCTCTCCAAGCTTGCCAGCTACAATTGACTGCCCCGAAGTAACTAAGTCAGCTTCACATGCATGTCCAAGTGCCTCATGTGCAAAGACTCCAATATGTAATGGATCAGCGATCACCGTGAATCTTCCAGATGGGGCTGGCTTCGCCTTTAACATTTCAACAGCCTTTGAAGCCGCTCTCTTCGCTTCACTCACTGGATCTCCTCTTTCTATTTTTTCAAATCCACCTTTGCCACCAATCCTAGTTCTATAGCTTTGGATGCGCGCGCCCTCTTTCGCGATAGCGGTCATCGAGATATACGCTCTACTGACATCCATGACTATGAATGTTCCCTCACTTGTCAACAGAATCTTCTTCCCGACCATGTCCCCATACCTTATGTCTGTGCTGACAATTTTTGGACTGTGATCTCTAATCACCTTATCAACTTCGAGTATGAATGATATTTTCTCCGAGATATCCATAGCATTTAAGCTTTTCCTCACTTTTATCCTAACAGTGTCTTCAACGTTTTTCACGTCTGCAAGCTTTATCCTTTCATGCTCGGGAAGCTTTTCACTGTTAACCCTAGCCATTTTAACGGCTCTCTCAAAGCTTTCCTTCAAACTTTCCAGAGTTATGCTTGACGTTGATGCATATCCCCATGCGCCGTTTACAAGTACTCTCATAGCAGCTCCAGAGTCAACGCCGCTTACAGCCTTCTCTATTATCCCCTTACAAGCTGTTATCTCTCTGGTAGCTACCTTCTCCACCCTTATGTCAGCGTAGTCGGCTCCAAGCTTTAATGCATATTCAACAGTTTTTTCAAGCATTTCTTTCATGAAACCTCCTCCTAAAGAAGCTATCTAAAAATACGTCTGTGTCAACAATAAACATTTATAGCCTTCAATAGTATTGAAAAATGAGATGCCCATGACGGAGAGAAAATATATAGCATCTCTTCTACTGTTAGCTATACTGGTGATTTCGGCAACTCCTGTAACAGCCTTCGCATCTGCGATAAGTGTTCCAGTGAAAGAGTACACAAAGAAACCGCCTAAAATAGCCATTCTCGACCCAATGCTGAAGGAAATTCTTGCGAAGGCAAAGCCATTTGACTACATCGAAACTATCGTTATGTTCAATGAATATCCAACATCTGAACTTCTGAACAAGCTTGAAACAGAGTATGGTGTCATCATAAACCATGTTTACAAGATTATTCCAGGAATTTACTGTAAAGTCCCCGCTGGAAAGATAACTGAAATCGCCAAACTCTCGGAGACCTACTCAATATCCTACAATAGAGAAGTTAAACTACTATACGAAGGAAAGCCAATGCAGATAATTACTGAAAATGTCCCAGAGGAAGTGTGGGAGCTCTGGGAGATCGAGAGGGATCTACACATCTTCGAGGTATGGGATGAAGGCTACACTGGCAAGGGAGTTCGAATAGGAGTCATCGACACAGGTGCAAACGCAAGACATCCAGACATAGCTGACAAGTTAGTCGGGTGGCATGACCTAGTAGCTGGAAGTCCAACGCCATATGACATACCAGGACACGGCACCCACATATGCTCAATTCTAGCTGGAACAGGAGCAGCTGCAAAGTTAATGAACTGGGAGCATGAAGAGAAAGGACTTGCCCCAGATGCTGGAATCGTAATGGTATGTGCATCAACAACTAGAGGAATTCCATTCAGCAACATTGTAAGAGGATTAGAGATACTGGTTTACGAAGATCCAGTTGACGTCATAAGCCTAAGCTTTGGAGGGTTATGGTTCGAAGGAAACCCATTGGATGAGGCGATCAAGAACGCTTACATGCATGGAATAGTCATTGTAGTGGCAGCTGGGAACGATGGCCCAGCTGGTTCACAGGATTATCCACAAGCTCCATTCTATAGGGTAGGTTCACCTGCATGCTATCCATGGGTTATAACAGCTGGAGGATGCAAGGAAGGCTTCCCATACAATGAAGGAAACCCACCAAGAATGTGGGCAATGTCATCTCCAGGACCAGGATACATGGTTAACACACCATATGACTTATGGATGAAGCCAGATGTCATCGCTCCAGCAGCATGTGTCCTGGGAGCAGACACAAACTTTACAGCTCCAGGCCACAGCTACTACCAAGCATGGCCGGGAACAAGCTTTGCAACTCCATGTGTTGCAGCCGTATGTGCACTTCTCGTACAGTATATGAAGGAGAACTATGGCTACGTTGATCCAGAGGCCATAAGAACAGCCCTCCTAGAGGGTGCAAGGACAATAGGCATGGACCCAACGTATGAGGGGGCAGGTGTAGTTGACGCCTACGCTGCACTACAGAAGCTGAAGGAGACCCCGTACAGGTTAAAGATGTTCCCAGACAGGATGCTAGAGTTCGTTCTTCCAGGAGGCCCATACTGGGAGAAGGCCTGTGACGAAATAGCAACGATTCCAAGAGACAAGATTTACAGGGCTCCAATATATTCAAGTTATCTAGAAGTACATGATGTAACTGTAACGCTCGAGGGTAATGCCTCAGAGATCATTGAGTTTTCATATCCAAATGGCCAGTCATATACTAAGTACATAACTCAAAATGGCGAGAGAGTGCTTAATCCTGACATGATATGCGTTGAAGTACATGTTAAAATCACCACCGCTACAAAGATAGGAGTCTATACTGGAACCCTAAGCTTATATGCAAATGGAACGCTGATCTATAGCAAGGAAATTGCACCAATAGTTGTCTCAAACACATACCTACTATGGGATCTATACCATGACACTGACAAGGACTATAGCCCAGCAGCTGCAGACTCAATATTTGGAAATTACATTTACGTGTATGTCATTCTAAACAGGCTTGGATACTGGGTTGAGCAGTCAATATATCCACTCCAGTACGCTAAGCTGAAGAGAATGGATATACTAGTTGTTCCAGAGCCTGAGAAGGAGTTTGACGAGTCAGAAAAGCAAGCTATATTCAGATTCATCAAGGAAGGTGGAACATATATTCCAATGTATGACACCAAAGAATATGTTTCAATATTCAAGACATTTGCATGCTTCTGTGAATACGTGAACGAGACAACTGCTCCATACGGCATATACTGGAAGTCAATGGAGCTAAACAACATTGTTGAATTAACATCCGATCCAATAACCTCACCATGGATATGGAACTTAACTGGACGCCCAGAATACCTAGAGAAATATCCGAATGGACTGTTCGGGAACAGATGTATTAAGATAACCAACATTGATGCAACACATCCAATACTTGCAGGAATATCAGCAATATACTTTGGATCAAACTCAAGCCTACTCTTCACGGAAGAGAACAAGCCTGGACTGCACATACTGGCTTGGATGACTCCATCAGAGCTCAAGGATAGAGTCCCGAGAAGAGAGGGGCATGCAACAGTTGCACTTGCAATCTACAATGGTACAGAAGCTGGAGAGGGAATCAAGGGTAACGTCATAGCCTTTGGAGACGACGACGTTTTCCTATCCTCACTCGGAGTAACAGTCAACAATGACTCATGGAAGCTTATATTCAATCTATTCACATACCTGAGAAAGCCACTACAGCTACCAACTGTAATAACGCCAAATCCAGAGCTTGGACAGGTGAAAATAGCGAGAGGAGAGAGACTAACGGTTTCAGTCTCAGTGTCATTGGCTGATGGAACACCATATGAGGGAACCGTTCTTCTAATTCTCAAGAGCGGTGCATATGTTGCTTATGAATCAACAATGAACATGACGTCCCCAGGACAGTATACGCTTTCAATAGTTATCCCAAGAACGATCAAGGCTGGAACATACAATGTAACTGTGATCGCTGGAGCTACCTCACTTAACATTGGAGTATTGACAATTCCAAACCAGGAGCCATCCCTCTATGTAGAAGTTCCAGAGAGCACTATGGCCGGCAAGACCGAGACGATCGTGATAAAAGCTACAGATGATGGACTTGTCTCACTTAAAGTCGAAGTGTTCTCACCAGATGGCAGGAGGGTGAAGTCAAGAAGTAAGCCGCTTACAATGGAAGAGGTATCCATCGAGTTTGACATAAGATTCGACAAGGCTGGAACATGGAAGATAAAGATACATGTAGAGGACAACGACGGTGCAACACTTGATAGGACAGTGAACATAGATGTAAGCGGGTTCACGGCAGTGCACATGATCGGAATAGTGTTCGTCGGCATAATAGTCATAGTTGCAATAATCTTCTTCCTTAAAAAGAGGAAAAAGAAACCGGAGGAAGCAGCAGAGGCAGCGGCTCCAGAGAAAGCGGAAAAACCTGAGGAATCCGGGAAGGCGGAGACTGCCTCTGAAACCTAATTCTTCCCTTCCCTTATTTTTGGTGAACTAAATGCCCAGACTAAAGAATAGATCCACCTTAGAAAATCATCCTATCATACATGCAGACGTAAGAGAGAGGAGATCAAGGGTAATCCACTTTTTAAAGGAGATGGGAGCAGAGGTGATAGAGGAAAATCTTCTTGTCGGAGACTACATTGTAAGTGAAAGGGTATGCGTAGAGAGGAAAACAGTTGGAGATCTCATATCGAGTATATATACTGGGCGTCTGTTCGATGAATGTAAACGTATGAGGGAAACTTATCCAATACCAGTTCTAATCTTGGAGGGATATCTTCCACTGATATTCAAGATATCTAAGATTCCAGCGTCTAGTGTCTGGGGTGCGTTGTCAAGTATAATTTTAAATTTTAACGTTAGAGTGCTTCCATCTCCAAACACGATGTCAACTGCAGGCATAATCTATAGAATGGCCTACCATGAGCAGATCAAGGAGAAAAGCACTCCAACTATAAGGTCTAAGCCAAAGTTCTCTAGCATACATGAGCAGCAGATATTTCTCCTATGCGGTCTCCCCGGAATAGGTCCAAACCTTGCAAAGGAGCTTCTCAGAAAGTTCGGGACTCCAATAAAGGCCTTAAATGCACTTGCCAATGCAAACATAACTTCCACGGGGAAAACTGAGAAACTGGATCCACCGCTTGGAGACGTTCAGGGAATAGGGCCTAAGAAAGCCTTAAAATGTAAGAGAGTTCTGGTTTCCAAGTATAAGGAATAGAGAATATTATTTTACGTTACCATAGATATGGTTTATTTGATGCTTAGGAGAGCAACGATCATAGTGTTGACTACAGCGTTTTTAATCGTAATTCTAGCTATGACTCCTACAAAGGCATCCCAAGATGGAGCCTCCATATGGCCAATGTTCAGACACGATTTGAGACATACTGGAGTAGCTGATAGACCTTCAGTTAAAACCCCGATAAATAAAATGACTTTCTACAAAAGTCTCTCCTTTAATAGGCCAATATTGTCCTCGCCAGCCATATTCGACGTCGACAAAGATGGCTTGAACGAGATTATAGTTGGTGGAAATGATGATCTTTTGAAAGTTATATCCTGTAATGGAAGCTTAGAAATTGCTTATCCCTTAGGGGATGATATTAGATCATCTCCAGCTGTAGCTGATGTAGATCTTGATGGTTATCCCGAGATAATTGTTGGATGCGACGATGCCTCAATATATCTGCTGGAAACCGAGGAGATGGAAATTTACAGGTTTTCTACAAATGATGTAGTCTTAGCTTCTCCAATGGTAGCGGATGTTGACCTAGATGGTGTGCCTGAGATCATAGTTGCTTCACTGGATGGCTTCCTTTACATCTTAAACTATAGTGAAACCGCTAGAATACAG
>DRAE01000102.1 GCA_011041895.1 Candidatus Bathyarchaeota archaeon | reverse complement strand
TTAGCGTGGGGGCATGATAGATTCAACTCTATCCCATTAACCATGTCAAGTGGAAGATTGTTCATTACAGCTTCAATGTCCGATGTTCGGCTCCCATATATGCTGACTATGAGTGGGGTTTCCTTGTCGTGCTCCCTAAACTTTTCTATTTCAGTCTTAAATGCCTTTACTCCTGGATTTGAAAGCCCCACAGCGTTTATCACGGCATCCTCGGTTACCACTACAACTGGATTATCGTATCCCTTACATGGCCTCCTTGAAATCGACTTTGTAACAATTGCCGCTGCTCCATGCTTAGCAACTCTAAGCATTGTCGAATAACTTACTCCAAGTATCCCAGAGGCAAGCATAAGTGGATTTCTTAGTGTGAGACCTGAGATTTTAGTCTCCATCATTTTAGCTGATAATTTTTAGAGTAAATAGTCGTATAAACATTATGATGAAAATGGTGGGAACCGCACACTTAGCAGTATGGCATGATGGAGTTTATGCATATGATGATGCTGGAAAAGAAATTCTGTCCATAAAGTTTCCTGAGGAGGAAAGAGTTGAACGCTTATACCAGTTAATGTATGAGAAAAAGGTTCCAGATGAGCTTATCAAGTTAATCGAGGAACTGAAAAAGAAGGGCTACAAAGAATTCACGATTGAGAACATAGATATAGCCAACAAACTCAAAGAAGTAGATTACAAGTATCCGAACGTTGCAGGAGAAATTCTGAGAAAGGAAAGGAGAAGGGAAGACATCTTTGATATAAGCGTTAAGCTTGCATCTGTCGGAGTTAAACGTGAGTTAAGTAGAGGAGACGTCGTCATAGTAAGAGCTATGAGAACACTGCAGGAGTTGAACGAGGTTATCAACACGTTAATGTCAAGCTTACGCGAGTGGTATGGAATATACTTTCCCGAACTATGTAGATTCGTGCGAACAGAGGCTTTAGCAAAGATCCTAGAGGAAACTGGTGGAAAGAGGGAGGCATTCACTAAAGAGAATCTAGAGGATTTGCTTCCAAAGTCGATAGCATCTAAGATAGCTGATATGGCTGAAAAGTCTATGGGTAGAGAAGTTAGTGAAGAAGAGATAAGGCCTCTAATCGAGTTAGCCTCACTACTTGTTAAGCTGATGGAGTATAGGGAGAGGCTTGAGGATTTCATAGATAAATGCATGAGAAGGGAAGCTCCAAACCTAAGAGAGGTTGCTGGGCCGCTGCTTGGAGCACAGCTGATATCAAGCTTCAAGGGGCTAGACAGGTTAGCTATGAAATCTGCATCGACTATACAGATATGGGGGGCGGAGAAAGCGCTCTTTAGACATCTGAGACGTGGAACAAGTCCTCCAAAGCATGGCATAATCTTTCAGCATGTGCTCGTTAGAAAGGCTCCAAAGGATATTAGAGGAAAAATTGCTAGAGCTGTTGCAAACATGATTGCACTTGCAGCTAGGATAGATTACTATACTAAGAGAAACCTTGGAAAAGAGCTTAGGGAGAAACTCGAAAAGAAAGTTAAAAGAATCTATGAGGAGGCTGGAAAATGAGTGTAGAGGGAAAGATTATTGATGTGATATTTAATGGAGTATATCTGTTGAAAGTTGGCAAGAGAAAGGTTTTGGCTACGAAAAATCTTACTCCGGGAATAACGATATACAATGAGAAGCTAATAGTCTGTGACGGAGCTGAGTATAGGTCATGGAACCCATTCCGAAGCAAGCTTGCAGGCGCTATATTAAAGGGGCTAAAGTTTTTCCCCGTAAAGGAAGGAGATCAAATATTATATCTTGGAGCAGCTACGGGGACTACTGCAAGCCATATATCGGATATAGTTGGGAAAGAAGGTGGGATCTATTGTATAGAGATCTCAGAGAGATGTATAAGAGAGCTGGTTCATGTATGTGTTGCTAGGAGAAACATGTATCCCATACTTGCGGATGCTAGAAGACCTGAGATGTATATGCACTTGGTTCCTGAGGTGGATGGCATATACTGTGACGTAGCTCAGCCAGAGCAGGCAGAGATAATTGTCAGGAATGCACAGGTATTTCTTAAAGATGGAGGGTACATGTTCTTCGCTATAAAGGCTAGAAGTATAGATGTAACGGCAAAACCAAGCAAGATATTCAAGCGTGAGATGAAGATCTTGGAAAAAGGAGGTTTCAAGATAAAGCAGAAGATACATTTAGCACCTTATGATAAGGATCATGCAATGGTTGTTGGAGTTTATAAGGGTTAACAATGGAAGATTACGTGGACAAAATCAGATTCAGAATATATGAGAAATTTATAAGACATGAATTCAAACGTGTAAATACGCATATTCCAACTAAGAGAATTAGCTTGAATGAGGCATTCCAAAGTCACGGCCAGTACATTGAGTTACCTACACAGGATTCGAACAACCCTTATCTCATAAGAAGAGATGATTTAAAGCCTTTGGCAATAATTGAAAAAGAGCTTTGGCCTGAGATCAAGGTTCCACTTATAATTGTAAGAAGGATAGACATTGGTAGGAGCGTTTTTAAAGCTGAAAATAAAGTTGTGGAGTATGTGTTTAGCAAGTTACTTGGGCTCTACCATGGAGAATATAGTGGCTACAGTGAAAATAGATTCTTTTATTGGCCTCATTTCGCTGAATTAAAGAGAATACTTAGAAGCTGCCTGACTATAATGTTCTTTTCCACTCAAATTTAACGCTGTGAAGTTAAGATTTTGATTATGTCCAGCGTGGACGCCGTTGTTCTAATTCCCTGAGGATCAAAATGTGTCCTACAAGCATAGAATCCATATGATCTAAGCTCCTCTATGAGAGCGTTAATTTTCGGCATTTGAACATTCAAACTCTTGCACATTTTAGGAATATTGTAGTAAAGTGGGGGTCCTGAGGCCTCTTCAGATATTAGCTTCACAGTTTTGACTATCTTCTCTTGATCAGAGAAACTATATTTTTCCATACTCTTGGATATAGCCTTTAGAAACTCCTTATCAAAGATTTTGCCTATCCATATTGGCCCAGCAACCGTCATTTTTGACCCACAAATACTACATGTCCTAGCCTCAATGTTCCTGAACTTACTCAATCTTCTATTATTGCATTTAAAGCAGTGATAAAGGAAGCCAACATTTTCCATAAATATCTTCTTTGCCTCGCTTTCGTCATAGAAAAGCTGAGAATAAACTCTAATATAGTGTCTAGTAAAATGTGCAAGGAGCGGTTTAATGTATAGGCCATGTCTAGCTGCTGACGATGCAAGAGAAAAAAGAGATACCCGGATTGCTACCTCGTGAACATATCCACATTTGGCGATAGGGTATGAAGAGTATGTGCGAAAACATGAGAGGGGATGTACGCCACACAGGTTAGCCATGTCAGTTGCCGTGTAACATATTAATCCACCATGCTCAACAGCTCTAACCGCCGAGTCAAAAAATGGGGAAGGTGTTCCAAATGGATCCAAGTCTATGTAGTTAAACCTTTGACCCCTCCTCGAAAATGATGTCATGAGAAGGTTAGCGTCGCATTTATAGACCTTAACTATGTCATGAACCTCGTTTAATTCAACATTTCTAATGGCATACTTTACTGCGAATCTGTTAGCGTCGCAGGAGATTATTGAGTTTATATGTTTAACTTCTTTCGCGTACCTTATGCTTCTGATGCCACTTGCAGTAAGAGGTTCACATATTCTCAGGTCCTTGCCCCTGACCGTGGCGAATGCATCGGCAGCTATTACGGATAAACTTCTACAGAATCTCATGTGTGGGTTGTAGAAGACTCCTTTCTCAGGGATGATTATTCTAGCGCTCTCCTCGATAACTACTTTTTCAACAACCATTTTCTAATACTCTCCAGTATGGGATTTACTATGTAATTTCTGTTGTTGTAAGTCAACTCGATAATCATCACATCTTTTCTCCTTACGATACTGTCTCGGAACGGGTGTCTAAATTTTCCTATTGTAGCTATCACAACTTTATCTGAGTCAAATACCTTTTTTACAGCGTTCTGAAATTTCTTAGATAGAAGCTCCATTTTACCAATTTCATCGATTATGACAACATCGGCGTTTAACATTGCTTGTTCAAGTATCGGAACACATACTTCATCGATGGCGTCCACATTCACGCCATACTTGGACACCCTATATGGGCTTTTAATGTTCACATGTGCTAGAATAGCCTCGACTTTTCCATCAAGAGATTTTATCACAAACCCTTTCCTGATACCACGCTCTCTAATCTCCTCGGTTATAAACCCATCGACCTTCAAATTGAACTCTTTAGTAAGTATACCATAGAGTTTCAGAGCCAGGGTAGTTTTACCAATTCCTGGAACACCTGTTATCAGCAACTTCAATTTTCATCCTCCTAGCGTGCAAATCTTTTATTCAAATAATCCTAAGCTTGAATAGATGAAGATTTGTGGCATCGATGAAGCTGGTAGAGGAGCCGTTCTAGGGCCAATGGTTATAGCTGGAGTGCTTCTAGACGAGAAAAATTTAGCAAAGCTTCAGAGTATTGGTGTAAGAGATTCAAAGGAGCTTGAAAGAGAAAGTAGAGAAGAACTATTTGAGAAGATAGTGAAGATATGTAGGTTTAGAGTGTATATGGTAGATGCTTGGAGCATAGACTACTTTAGGGAGAGAGACGTCAACTTAAACCAGATCGAAGTAATATTCTTTTCTAGAATACTATCCGAATTTGTCCCTGATAAAGCGTATATTGACTCACCATCCATAAACATGGAGAAAATTAAGAACTTACTTGAAGCTTCTCTTCTCAATAAGTGTGAACTCATAGTAGAAACCGAGGCTGACAAAAAGTATCCAGTGGTATCTGCGGCTTCGATAATCGCCAAAGTTACAAGAGACTGGATTATCGATTCTATACGTGAATATATAGGATGTGAAATAGGATCAGGGTACATGGGGGACCCAGATACGGTAAAGTTCATAGAGAGAGTCGTTGAAGAGAAGCTTTTGAGCATTGCTCCCTACTATAAGATCATAAGAAGAACCTGGGAGCCGGTTGAGAGACTTGTAGAGTACAGTAAATACGTTAGACTAGATAAATTTATGAATTTAGGGTGAGTATCCGATCCCTATAAGATACATTTCTCTGCTATGTTTTCTAGTGGCTTTTGTTCTGTAAATACTTACTCTTCTAAATCTTCTCCTGACCTTTGTGATGAAAGCTTGAACTTCTTCGCCACCTTCAAAAAGTTTTATCACAATATTTCCACCAGGTGAAAGAAGTTTACATGCTATATTGTACGCTGCCTCAGCCAACTCCATATGCTTTACAATGTCATATTCCCAGATTCCAGAGAGATGGGGGGCTGCATCTGATAGAACAACGTCGACTTTTTCAGCATGCTTTTTTATCTTCTCTATGGTTTCGGGAGAGGTTATATCCGCCTGGATTTTCACTAAATTTGGAGCATCGACTTTTACAGGGGACAAGTCCACGCTGATAACTTTCCCATGTTTCCCAACATACCCTAATGAGACTTGCGTCCATCCACCAGGGGCAGCACCAAGATCTAGAACAGTTACCCCCTTCCTGATAACCCTAAACTTTCTCTGGATATCTTCTAGTTTAAAGGCTGCCCTTGACAAGTAACCGAGTTTCTTAGCTCTCTTGTAAAAGTGATCTCCAAGCACTCTGTGTTTTCGCATGACTTCCAGCTCTTAATCATCTAAGCTAAGCAGCCACTCAGTCAACATATTGCACTTTGTTGGAGATCTCTCTAACCCGGGTGCACACTTGTCTATGAATTTACAGAGGAAACATGGGCAATCATATATTGCTCCCTTAGGAATTGCAACAACCTTTTTCTTAGCTATTAGCTGGTAAGTCCATCTCCCCTTATAGAGGACAGGTTTCCTTATTATAAGGCCCTTTTTCTCTAAGGATTTAGCTACCCTCGAACCTTTTCTGCTGTCGATACCAAGCAATGTAGTTAGCTCCCTTTGTAAAACTCCTTTGCTCCCGCTTTTGACTATGAGCGTGTATACTCTCTTCTCAATTTCTGAGAATTGCATTCGCAATATGTTCACCACTTATAGGTATACAACGAAGGATAGGTTTTCAATGATGTCCTTATACCTGTTTCTGACGGTTACCTCTGTGACTCCTGAGGCTTCCGATAGATGCCTCTGTGTAATATTCTGGTTGTGAAGTATAGCTGCAACGTATAATATTGATGCAGCTATTCCAGATGGCCCTCTTCCGGATGTAAGTCTCTTTTTCTCAGCATACTCCAGGATTTCCTCCGCCTTCTTGACCGTCTCAGGTGGGATGTTTAAGCTGGATGCAAATCTCTTTATATATGATTTTATTTGCGGGCTTCCGATAGTTAAGTTTAATCTGTAGACAAGGAACCTGTAAGCTTTTCCTATTTCACCTCTCTTCAATCTGGGTCTAGTCTTTTTGGATATCTCTATTAGGCGTATAGGCATACCCTTCATCCTAGTTGCAATATAGACTGAGGCTGCAGCCATGCTCTCGACGTCTCTTCCCTTCACGAGATTCATTCGAACAGCTTTTCTGTATATAGTTGCAGCTAACTCACATACATGCTTTGGAAGATTCAATGAGCTCGAAAGCTGTTCGATAAGCTGCAGGGCCCTCGAAAGATTTCTATCCTCGGCGGAAGATACCCTTAGCCTCTGTTGCCATATTCTTAATCGATGGGCGCTTAGTTTAGTCTTTGGTTCAAGCTTCTTTCCATGGGCATCAGTGTCTCTCCAGCTTATTATAGTTGACACTCCTCTGTCGTGTATAAGCGGAGTCAATGGCGCTCCGGTTCTCACTCTTTTATCAGCTTCCGATTGGCTGAACACTCTCCATTCAGGTCCAAGCTCTAACTTGCTTCCAAGAACAGCTCCACAGTCGATACAAACGTACTCTGATGTTTTCGGGTCAACAATAATGTTTTCACTTCCACATTCAGGGCATTTTTTATACTCGTCAGACTCCACCCGGGTTTGCCCGCCATTAAAATCTTGCGACTTCATAAGCGCACCCTACTCACTATTTGCTCATACTCCCTTTCGGAGAGAGCATACAAATTTCTTCCAACCAGTTTACTCAGGTCTCGCACTTTAGCATTAAGTCTAACAGAAATATAAGGGTGCTCAATAGGACCGAATATATTATCTATTTTACCAACGGGTCTAAAATCATCATCTATGACATACATATTAACTTCAACAGGTAGTCGCCCTTTAATAGGTCTTATCCTTGTTATGGCGTGCTTGAATGGTGTAACATGTAAAACTTTCCCTATCCATTGCATTTAATGCCCTCACTGCTACCTTTCTATTAAAAAATTATTAACTGGAAGTGTTATTTAAGTAAAATCACGAGTTCACGGAGGACAGTAAATGGTTGTAAGAACGGGGAGAAAAGTTACTGGAGGCAGAATTAGACCTCATAGAAAAGTGAAACGAAGGTACGAAAGAACACGCCCATTCTTGGGCGTGTTCGTGAGTGAGAAAGAGGAAAGAGTCAAAATTAGGGTACGAGGAGGAAATTATAAAATACGATGCAAAGCTGTAAAATACGTAAATCTCGCAATTCCAAGCGAAGGAAAATGTGTGAAAACGGAGATTCTTGGAATAGATGATAATCCAGCTAATAGAGAGTTTATTAGAAGAGGAATAATAACAAAGGGAGCTATCATTAGGACAAAATATGGTTTAGCTAGAGTAGTTTCGAGACCAACTCAGGACGGTGTTGTTAACGCTGTTCTCATGGAGAAAGCTAAGTAGATCTTAGCTCTCTAATTTTTTGAGCTATCATTTTTAGGATCTTTTCCTTAGAAGCTTTCTTATCAACCAGTACTAGTCCCTTCGACGCCCACCAATTTTTAGGATATTTTTTATCCTCTACGTAAACTGGATTTAAATCAAGCATCTTAGCACTCTTGATTATCTCCTTTATTGTAGGTTTTGGAATAGCTAAGTTCAATGGAACTCTACGGCCCTCTTTTCTAGATCTTCTAGCGTCAAGGTATTCAGGCCATATTACCCATTTAGAATGATCTCTCATGGCCTCACTTCAGCCTCCTTTTAACCTCGATTGGAAAATCAGCTTTCTCAAATTTCTCTCTTCCCTTCAAAGGAGCGGTAGCATCTATCCCCATCTTGGACGTTAGAAGAGTTTCCTGATCAGCTGAGGGGTCGAGACTTGAGCCTCTAACATTTTCTAATATCACAATATCTTTTGAAGCTTGGAATCTTGTAGCAATTGCAAAGTCAACGCTGCTCAAGTTATATACGTCAATGTCACAGTCTACTATTATCACATGCTTAAGAGAGTGATTGACTTCAAAGGCCTTTTTTATTAGAAGTTTAGGCTCCTCCTCGCTTCTTTTTCGTATCGATATTATCGCATTAAGCCAACACCCACTTCCTGTAGTTAGGTTGATATCAACTATTTCAGCGACCTTAGAGAGTTCACTATACATTTTATGCTCCCGTGGAAAGCTCATGAGCACCTTGTGCTCCATTCCAGCTGGTAGAAGAGCATGGTATATCGGGTTCTCTCTGAGATACATTCTATTCACCTTGATTACAGGCTGTTTTCTTACGATATCGTATAGGCAGAGAATATCTGCAAAAGGCCCTTCGTCTACGAGATTCCTTGGAGGTATCTCACCTTCTAATACTATTTCCGCATGTGATGGAACATAGGTCTCGGAGAATTCACAGTAGAAGGTTCTTAATTTATTCCTCATTAGAGAATTGGCGAGATAAAGCTCGTTTTCACCATACTCTAGCGGATATGCTGCAGCCAACAAAACTGCTGGATGTACTCCTATAGCTATTGAGACCCTCAATGATTTACCCTGTTTATGATGCTTCTGCATAATTTTAAAGAGGTGTCTCGGAACTACTCTTATAGCAAAGGTATTCTTATCCAAGAGAAGAAGTCTGTGAATAGAGGCATTCTGAAAATTAATGTCCGGATCTTTGGCAAAAACTACACCAGCTGTAACGTACCTCCCAGCATCCTTCTCATAATGCTTTAATATAGGAAGATTATACAAGTCAACTTTCCTGTCAATGTACTTGAAATCTGGCGAGGATATTTCCTTAGGCTTACTCATATGGTTAAGTGAATTCTCTAAGTACGAGTGAAGTAGCTTTCTATCTATGCCAAGTGAGAGAGCTAAAGCAGTCTTGTTAAAGCACACGTTTCCAGCAACTGGAATATCAGATTCCGACACATTTTCGAAAAATACAGCCTTTCTTCCATCATACTTCCACATATAGTAGGCAATTTCGTGAAATACCGAAAGTTTATCTCTAACTGTTACAAGTAAGCCGTTTTCCATCAGTGTATTTATAAAGTCCCTGAAGGATACGGACATATGATTTATTTATCGAAGACCATGTAAAATATTTTGGTGAACCTTTTTTGGAGGTAGGAGAGAAGACTGCTGAAAAGGCAAAAGTGATTGTAATTTGCGTAGATGAAGACGCTGACATTAGATCGAAGGCTAACGTCAACACGCCCGTAATTGGAGAGAAGGCTGTAAAGAATGCAGCTGTGAAGTTGGCTATAGCTGACCCAGAGGATGCTGATACAAATGCTATTTTCGGTGCGATAAAGGCATACTATGAAATTTCGGAGATATATGGAAAGGAAAACTGTGAAATAGCTATAATAGCCGGAGACCCTAGGAGAGGAGCGTTAGCAAATCTTAGGCTCGAGAAGGAACTTGATACTGTCCTTGGCAAGTTTAAGGCTGATAAAGCGGTTATAGTTTCCGATAGTATAGTCGATGAAGGGGTATTATCCGTAATTCAATCACGTGTACCAATATTTTCAATAAACCCCGTCATAGTAAAGCATAGTAAAGGACTTGAGGAGACCTTGCTTGTATTTTCAAGGTATATTAAATCTGTGCTTAGGGATCCTTATCTTTCACGATGGTTTGTAGGGGTGCCGGGAATCATCTTAATACTTTTAACGATAGTTTCAATAATCGGGTACGGAGCATATGCAGGCTATGCTATCTTGATATTTCTTGGGTCACTTTTGCTAGTTAAAGGATTTGAGCTTGATATTAAGGTTGTAGAGACTGTTAGAGCAGCTAAGACAGATTTGATTATGGGAATCATAGTTGTATTGTTCATAGTTGGAGGAGCATACTACGGCTGGATGACTGCTCTAGCGTCTTATAATAAATTTGGAAACCTGTATCTCGCTATAGGAGAATTCATAACCGGGTCAGGCTGGATAATAGCTATTGGTATAAGCATTATGCTTGTTGGGAAGTTTATTGAAGAATACATATCGCAAAGCCTTAAATACAGGGTTTACTTGATGGGATTAGCCTATACTTGGCTGATATGGTTACCTGTCCACTATCTTGCACTATGTCTGTCTCATCCAGAGCTAGTACTATATTTTATAACCTCTGCCGTGATCTCGATCATAGGCGCGATAGTGAGTTATAGTATATTTGGAAGAGTTGAAACCTAGCCTCCAAAGCGTCTATGTCTACGCTGATAATCCCTTATAGCTCTCCAGAAATCGATTTTCCTCATTTCAGGCCAGTATGGGTCTATAAAATGGAGTTCAGAATACGCAATCTGCCATAGTAAAAACCCGCTTATCCTACATTCTCCGGAGGTCCTTATCAAAAAGTCGGGCTCCTGCTGTGGCAGATCCGACGTGTATAGCATCCTTGATACAACTTCTTCATCAATATTATCTGGGGAAAGCTTACCTTCTTTAACCATCATTGCTATTTTCTTAACTGCATCTGTGATCTCGGCTCTTCCACTATATGCAAGAGCTATGTTGAGATAATGCCTATCATAGTTCCTTGTCTTCTCTTCTATCTTTCTCATTATCTCAATTATGGTTTTGGGTAGAAGCTCCTTTCTTCCTATAAATTTGATTCTCACCTTGTGCTTTTTGAGAAAATCTTCTTTGAGGAGTTCATCGAGTTTCTCGTCTAACAGTTTAAAGAGTTCATCGAGCTCCTTTTCAGGGCGTCTCTGAATGTTCTCAATTGAAAGCACATAGAGCGTAACGATTTTAATGTTTAGCTCCCAGCACCACTCTAGAAATTCTTTAACCTTCTCGGCTCCAGCTCTATGACCTTCCCAAGCATTCAATCCCTGACTCCTGGCCCATCTTCGGTTTCCATCGAGAATTACAGCCACATGCCTAGGAATTTCACCGTTTTTGATCTGCCTGTAGAGTAGTTTTTCATATAGCTTGTATATTGGACTTAATAATACCTTTTTTAACTTGACCATTTTAGATCAGTTGATCTAATGTATGCATTCTTTCAGCATGGTCTCCCTTAATTACATACATGTCCTCTATGCGTACACCGAATTTGCCTTTAAAGTAGACTCCGGGCTCAATTGTGACTGTATTTCCAGTTTTTAGTATATCCTTACTCAGCGCATTTAAATAAGGTTTTTCATGTATTTCAACGCCGACGCCATGACCAAGACCATGTATAAAGTACTTGTCAAGCTTATACTCAGCTAAAATCTTCGTTGCAATTTCGTTTACTTCACATGCCTTGGCTCCTTCTGCAAGGGACATAGCAGCTTCAATGTGCGCCTTCAAGCAGATTTTAACTGTTTCATGTGCTTTTTTGGGAGCATCGTCCATAAGAATTGTTCTTGTCATGTCGGAGCAATAACCTCTGTAAACTGCTCCACAGTCTATTATCATGACAGAAGATTTTCTGAGTTTGATTCCTCCACTTTTGGCATGAGGTTTAGAAGAGTTAGAGTCTATAGCTACTATTGTATCGAATGCTGTGCCTTCTCCTCCTCGCTTATAGATGTTGTAGTTCAAAAGGCCTTTTATCTCCAATTCTGTCATTCCAACTGAGATCTCATTAATTGTATCGCATAGAGCTTTTTCCGTTATGTGACACGCCTTCTTGATCAACGATAGTTCATCACTGGATTTAACTGACCTAATGGAATAGATGATGTCATCTATGGTCTTAACTTGGCACTTCATCTTGTCTGTAAGTTTGTTATAGGTAGATATTGGAAATGAATCTTCGATTCCTATCTTACGAGAAAAAATTCTTTCACGAAACTCCTTCATAAAGAATTCGGTCAACTTAACGTCTTTAGGATTATATAGCACATTTACGCCTTTAAATGATTTCTCGATACAATCCTCATATTCTAGCTCAGGAACTATCAGAAAAATCTCTTTGTCTAGACAGTCAATTAGAAGTAAAGAAAAAACAACCGGTGTTGCGCCCGAGAAATATAGGATATTAGGCTTTTTGCAGAGTATTGCTGTTTCAATATCTTGCTCTAAAAGACTCATGCAGAGATTCAAGGCTCTCTTGATCATATGTTACCCTCTTCGATCAATGCTCTAAACTCCTCAATCGAGAGATACTTCTTTTCTTCCAATTTCTTCTTTGCCTCTTCGGCAAGCTTCTTTCTTATCTCAATTAACTTTTGAAGTCTATTCACTTGCTCCTTAACCATTATGCTTGAAAGAGTTTTCTTGACTCTGTTAAGTTCTTTTAAAAGCCTGTTTATTTTCCCATTGTACTTGTTTATGACCTCTCTGAGTTCTATGCATTTGTTGTGATACTTATCTGCTTCTTGTTTACATTCATCTATCTGCTGTGATATACTCGAAATTTTTTCATTAAGTTCTCGGACGCGCTTGTATTTTTCATCTATCATCTTTCTAATCAGATTAACTTGTACTCTGCACTGATGAATTTCAATATATGCTTGTACAAGTCTTCTCTGAAACTTCTCCATGAAAACATATTTTCTGAGTTTTCTCTCGAGAATCGCAATCTCATTTATAAGCCTTTTCTCAGTTTCAGGGTTTGGAGAAGTCTGTATTATGAATTCGAGCTCCTCTATTTTCTTTTTAATGTCTTCATATGATGAACCTCTCCTTGCACGCATGCTTGAAAAGCGTTCCCGCAGTAGTGACACATTTTTCCTCTTCTCGTTTAACTCCTCTAAAGCAGCGGATAATTTGTCTTTAAGTTTATTTATCTCATCGAAAACCTTTCGCTTTTCCTCTCTTAGGCTGCGCACTTCCTCTATCAAGCTTTTGACATTTTGATTTAGTTCATCTCGTTTTTCTCTGTTTTTTCTGAGCTCTTCTATGAGTTTTCTTTTCTCTTCTCTGAGCTTGTTGAGTTCTTCCTGTATTTGAATGGATTTTGATATTAGCTTATCCTTCAGGGTAAGTGACATAAGCGTTCAAGCCTTTTTCTCTAGAATGATTCTAGCATCAACGACCTTAGCGCCTTTCTCATATACCATTATCGGGTTAAGATCTAACTGGTTAATCTCGGGATGCTCCATACACATTCTTGAGACTGCCATGAGAATGTGAATTATCTCCTCTATGTCGAGTGGTGGCCTACCTCTAGCTCCTGCAAGTATGGGATATGACTTTATCTCTCTTATCATTTCTTCAGCGTCTTTTCTTCTCAGCGGAGCTATTCTAAAGGATACATCCTTTAGAATCTCTACAAATATTCCTCCCAGACCGAACATTATAGCAGGCCCAAACTGAGGATCCTTTGAGACCCCAATTATAACTTCGGTAGATGGTGGAACCATCTCTTGAACCAGCACTCCGATTATGCGAGCATTAGGCTTCGCTTTTTTAACATTTTCCATGATTTCATTGTATGCTTTTATAACCTCTTCTTTCGATTTTAAGTCTAGTTTTACTCCTCCAACGTCTGACTTATGTACTATGTCCGGAGAAATTATCTTTAGAACAACTGGAAACCCTATCTCAAGTGCTTTTTCAGCAGCTTCCTTAGCTGTTTTAGCAACCTTGAATCTTGTGACTGGAATACCGTAGAATTTGCATATTCTCTTGGCTTCGTGTTCCATTAGGAATGTTCTATTCTCCTTGTATGCGGCCTCTATGATTTCCTTAGGGGAGCTCATCTTAAATCAAAAAATATTATGATAAACTATAAATCATTTTTCCGTATTAGTGAAGCTATTCCCTTTCTTCTCCCCCAAGCAGAAGCTGTTCTATGGTGCCTATAAGCTCGTTAAAGCCTTCAAATGTTTCAGAGGATATTGGAATCAATTGAGATACAGCATAGAAGTTTTGTAAAAGCATGCACAGGGATGTTGACAGTTCTATTACAGATGAATCACTCTCTCTCAGTTGTAATTCGTTTAGGAGGTTATCTGCATCCTCAGACCACATAAGAATTTTCTCAATATCGTTTTCACTTAGCAGATCGACTTTTGATATTGCATACACTGTTGGAAGCGGAATGCGTAGACGAACAGAGAGACCAAGTAAAAGTGATGAAACAAAATTCGATGGAGATTCCACTGATAACAAGCCATCTATTAGAAATATAGCTGATGATGGAATTTCATCTGCTATGCATGATATAACCCTGGGTCCTGTACTCCTGAAAGCAAATAATTCCATTTGTCCTGGGGTGTCGATTATAGCGAACTGAGCATCAAATGCTAGAATCTCCTCCTTTATCGAGTCAATATAGTTTATTAAGAGGTCGATAGCAGCTATTAAACCTCCATTAGGCCCAAGATTATATTTTCTCATCACTTCCTCTAGGGTGATATAGTCTCTAACATCGATAGTCGGGGAATATGGTAGGTTTCGAGCACCTGGATCAAGATTTACAGTTATGCAGGGAATCTCTTTCAGAGTTAAGAAGTACTCCATACTTTTGGTTAGCATTGATTTCCCAGAGCCTGCTGTGCCCAACACATATATCCCATACATTTTATCGCAACCACGGTTCAATTTTTTCTAAAAAGCAAGTGAAAAATTTTGCAAAAGAGTCATCGAACCTGTAAAGAGAGAGAATTTCTTCATTGATGAACATGTCAAACTCCTTTTTAATGGAGCGTCTTATTCTTGATGCTATACCTGATGAATCTATTTTGTTCAGAAGGTAATCAAGCAACAGTACTCTTGCATCACTGTATTTTCTCTTTCGCTCAACATACCATCTTCCACCGCGTATATATGGTCCTGAGAAAACTTCATCTTTTGCCGTAGTGGTATATTTTCTAACGAAGTTAGCCGAATGTATTCTTATAGTGACTAACGGCCCCCTGTGAATCTCTATATTTGGCATTCTAATGTGTTCAAGTTCAATTATGAAGTATAGCTTTTCATCAGATGCATACGCCTCAATTCTCACAACATTGAACTTCCAAGTTTTCAAGATGTTTCTAAAAGCTTTCACGCTCTTGTCGATCTGCCCCCACAATATGTCATCAACAACATTTGGCTTACGACATGTTATAACTATGAAATCAGTTCCTCTACTGGACATTTTACTAAGGCATTCCTCAGGAGATAATGGTGTAATCTCCGATGGGAAGAAAAACTTCTCACTAGGATCCATTAGAAACGCTCTCGATGCTTCTCTGAATCTATAAAAGTTCTCCAAGCTAACTGAAGCCGCAACATTTCTCGAGGAATCTACGGGATCTACAACTACCAGGGGTTCATTAAATATGACATTGAGTTTTTCAGGGAAATCCTTATAGTAGCCTTCAATGTCAATTATCTTCTTGTGCCTCCAATTTGAAGCATCTTTCACGCAGTCGACGAAGGAGCCATAGTGAATTATAAGTAGTTCACAGAGATATCCTGAAAATCCCCTGACCTTTATCTCGGCACCATATACGCCTATACCTTTCATAAACTGTTTAAGTAGCCTTATCTCGTCTCTCAGCCTATCATCTAAATGTTTTAGGATGTATTCAGTATGCAATGGGGTACGATCAGCGCTTGTTACCTTGAATTTGGCGTCAGCAATTTTATAGCATGGAACTATATCTATCGTGTAATCTCCAAGTTTCGCTCTCACATATGGATGCTCAGCATACGCCTCTATAACTTCTGAGGCATTTATCTCTTCAGCTACCTTATAACAGTAATCTAGAAGTGACTCACGATCAATTGTTGAGGGAAATATAAGAAATAAGTCAACGTCTTTTTCACCTGATATCCACGTTCCATGCGCTATAGATCCCTGAACTTTGGCTGTACCTCCAACTTCCTTAACGACTTTGTTTCCTGCATCTTCTAGCAGCTTGACTAGTTCCTTTACTTCCTTTATCTCGTCTTCTGTAGGTTTTATACGTTCTAGGACAGATTTTATCACGGCATCCACTTTCTCCATGTTTACTCCTCCAGCGGCTTTTCATAGAGTGTTGAATATATAGGCCCTTTGGGGGTGAGAACGCTTTTCTTAAGTCTAATACAGTTAACATTAAATGAACCTATCTCGACTTTGCATACGTCTCTAATCCTACGCTGTAGAACTGGATTGAACTTTTTAACTCTTAAAAGCGTGATATGTGGGTGAAATTTTTTGGGTTCAGGCTTGAATCCTATTCGCTTCATACAGTTCTCCACAATCTCCTGCAATTCAATTAGCTTTTCAGCTCCCTCCTTTATACCTAGCCAGACTACTCTAGGCCTGTTAACGTTTGGAAATGCACCAACTCCATGTATTCTAAACGAGAATTTTTTGAATGATATCGTATCAAGTTCCTCGACGATGTACTTTACTCTCTCCTCAGGAATATTTCCTAGAAACTTTAATGTTAAGTGAATGTTCTCCGGCTCTACTAGCTTCACTCCTTCAACGTTTAAATGGGATTGAACTTCTTTTATCTTTTCAATGATGTGCTTATCGTCCACGTCTACGGCTATAAAGCACCTTATCATTTTACACACTCCCTCAAAGGCGAATATAATTATTGTTTTTCACTCTTTAGAGATTTCTTCAGCCAGTCCAGACCGTATTCACGCACTGGATGACCACGTCTAGTGTGTGGGGTAAGCCAGTCTATGAGGCTTTCAGGATTGCTACACTCAACTTCTATCTTAATAGGGCCAAGCGAAGATTCTCTTTCCGGTGTGCAGAGGGATATTTTACCCATAAAAGCTGCTTGCTTGTTGAGATACATTATCACCTTGTTATCGCTTGAGAATTTTTTCAGATAACTTCTCGCAGCTTCCAGTATAGCTGACTCCCTTAGCTTAGCGTGTATCACAAGCAGAGACTCTGGTTTATCTGATTTAGCCACCATATATACTTTGTCACCTTTCTGCACCTTTTCGATACTTACTTCCATTAGAACGTTTCTTAAGGCCTGCTCTACCTTTTCCTCATCTTCTGTTGGTCTAATCTCTGCTTCAGCTATTAGCTTGAATTCACTCATCTAACAACACTTCCCTAAACAGCTTATCAACTTCTCTACGAAACTCTTCTAGAGACTTGCCTTCATTTACCAACATTATATCTGCTAAAGCTATAACATCCCCTATTCCAACGGAGAGTTCACGCTTATCCCTTTCAACAAATTCTTCCCACGAGCGTATGTCATCTACTCTTCCTCTCTTATGTAGTCGTTCGAACCTAGTCTTTGGAGAGGAATGTATTGCAATTATTACGATGTTCTTGGATAATGTCCTGAATCTCTCGACCTCGTGCATACTTCTCACGCCATCGAACATAACTATATCGGAAACTTCATCCATTTCCATTAACTTCTCAATGCATTTCTTTGCAACTGCATCCAGTCCAAGTTTCTTTCTAAGCTCGAGCATGACCTTGCCAGTATTCTCAGCATTTGGATCGAGACCTCGCTTAGCCGTTTCCTCCCTAACAACATCTCCCATAGTTATAACTGTTACTCCGTGGGAAAGAGCTACCTCCTTAACAATGGATTTACCGCATCCAGGCATCCCTGTCAGACATAGTATTTTCTTGATATGGTGTCTCATGGCTATCTAATGAATAAAAACTGCAAACATTAAAGGTTAACTTACTTAGAATTAGATTAATCATGCCATTAGCTTCTTAGGATGGTTGACGGAATGAACGAGATGTATAAAGTTGGGTATTCAACTCTTTTCGCACTTGGGATGAGATTTGACAAGTTTATACGGCATCTAAACCATCTTCTGGGTTACGCGAAGATGATAGAGGTTGTGGATGATCTAAGAACAGAGTTAACTACAGAGCGAATTAGGAAGTTAAAGGAGTATCTTGGAACAGTTGAATTTACAGTTCATGCATCATTTATTGCTATCAACATAGCCTCAATGAATGAACACATTAGAAAGGCTGCTGTGAAACGTGTCAAGAAGTCGATTTGGAGGACATATGCCCTAGAAGCCTTGAAATGCACTATACATCCGGGATATGACAGTGTTTTAGCAGTACTCTCCCCAAGAATGCCCTTTAGACAACAGTTGAAGTCTTTTAGGGAGATCTTTGACTATGCTGAAAGACTAGGTGTAACTCTGTGTCTGGAGAATCTCTCGGGTAGGGAGAAGGGGTTAGTTTATAAGCCTACACACATTCTTGAGATAGAGAAAATACTGGGCAAAAAAATTTTAGTTACATTAGATGTAGGGCATGCACATATAGCAGGCAATGAATTTGAGTTTATAGATGCACTAGGTGAAAGAATAATTCACATGCATGTGCATGACAACTTTGGAATACACGATGTTCATCTGCCTATTGGAAGAGGAAACATTAATTGGAGCAGCCTCTTTCAAAGACTTAGAAACAGGGTAGGAGCACATACCACACTGATTATAGAAAACTACACCATAGAGGACATTATTGAATCAGTGGAGTATCTTAGAACATTACTTAAGTTCTATGACCATTAGATCCTTCGCTAAAATGGTGTTCTCAAATATTTTCTTGGCTTGTTCAACAAGTATCCCAGGGTTTTTTTCATATCTATTGCTTACATGTATTAACATCAATTTCTTAACATTGGCCCTTTTAGCTATCTCGGCTGCCTCTGTACATGTTGAGTGAAAGTATTCTCTAGCCTTTTCGCTTAAAGATTCATCAAAGGTTGAATCGTGAATAAGTAAGTCAGCCTCCTTTGCGAAGTCTATGAGAGCCTCTGTGAACCTTGTATCTCCAGTGTAGACTATTTTCTTACCCCTTCTTGGAGGACCTAGTACCATGTCAGGTGTTATAACCCTTCCATCGGAGAGCTTAACGGCTTTACCCCTTTGAAGTTTACCCCATAATTTCCCACGGGGGATTCCAAGTTCAATTGCTTTTGAGACCAAAAATTTTCCCGGTCTATCCCGTTCTATAAAGGCGTAAGCATACGTTGGGATGCTATGATCAACTTTCAGTGCTTCAACTCTATACATGTCTGTTTCACATACTGTAGCCTTTTCTCCTTCTATTTCGTGCACATTTATATCAAATGTCTTGTGGAAAAAGTTTTCCTCACTTGTTATGAAGTCTATAAACTTTTGAACCCCCTTTGGACCATAAACATCTATTGGCTTTTCTCTGTGCATGAGCGACATTGAGTGAAACAAGCCTGGAATACCGAATATGTGATCCCCGTGAAGGTGAGTTATGAAAATTTTAGTTATCTTCATAATGCTTTTTCCAGCTTTTATAAGCTGTCTTTGAGTACCCTCACCACAGTCGAAGAGAAGAATCTCCCCATTATATTGTATTGCAATCGATGCACAGTTTCGGCTTTTAGTAGGGATCGCTGCACCACTCCCAAGCACTATCACTTTTATCATGATATGCTCACCTTTTTCTCAGCACATAGAACACTCTTGTAAGACTTTTATGCACTCTAAAAGGTATTCTCGTCAATATTTCAAACTCTCTCTTTGAAACAAGGTCTTCTGCCTTTGCATCGATTGGAGCTCCAAAGCATATGAACCTCTTGTCCTTTAACACGTCATATGACTGTGAAATAGTTTCTGAGAGAAGATTCTTGAGGTCAGATGGTAGGAAAGTTGACCTACCGTATGGTGGGTCAGTTGCAATGGCGTCTATTGACTTCTCTCTAATCATTAAATTTCTTGCATCGCCCAATATCGTAAAGGCATAAGAGCTATACTGGAATAAATTCATTGCGCATCCAATAAGCATTTTGAGCTTAATGTCTATTCCATATGCTATACATCCTATCAGATACGCTTCTAAAAGCACTCCTCCAGCTCCACAAAAGCAATCTAGGAATTTACACCCTTTTCTCGCCCTGCTGAGATTAACCATTGCTCTAGCTAATCTTGGATCTAATGATGATGGGTGGGGAAACACTCTATACTTTAATGCCCTTGCTCCTATGTCGGGTTTAGTATATGGTTTAACCTGTAACGTTAGGAAAAATCTGCTTGGCATTAACACTCCCGCATAGACTATATCCGGGTTCTCAAGGTTAACTCGCTGGCCAGTCTTAGACTTTATAATGTAGCCTATGTCCCCCTCGATATGAGCATCCTTTACACCGATTCCCTTCACTCTAACACAGAACGTTTTACCAGGGTCTTGGGCTAGAAGAGTTTCGTCGATCGCCTTCACAGCTTTACATATCTCATCTCGGTGCTCATAGTCTATTGAAAGTATGAGTCTTCCCGCCCATTTTGTAAGTGCACTTCGCTCCACAACTTCTCTTGCAGTCTTCTCCAACAAGTTTTCGACAATTAAAATTCTCTCCATGCTTTCAAAGGCTGGATACTCTCCAGTTTCGCTTTCAATTATCGCTAGAGCTTCCTCCCTTGCGAGAGGGATGTTGAGACATGAAAGGAAAAAAAGATATTTTCCAGTTTTCATAGTTTCCTTATCTCGGATGCTATGGTTTTGGCCACGCTTATCCTGGTGTATTTACACTCTATCGTATCAGTTGACAGGATTTCACTTACTCCACTGGATATTATCTTGTGCTCAGCCTCTCCAACCATGAGAGCATGGGTGCAGCATGCAATTATGCTTGCAGCTCCTATCTTTTTGAGATTAGTTGACGCTAGGGCCACTGTGCCTCCAGTACTTATAATGTCATCGACTATGATCACGTCACGATTTTTCACGTCAATGTCTTTTATGCTCATTGTTATCTCTCCTGTATAGCGATCTCTTATTTTTTCACAGTAGCTGTACTCTGCACCAAGTATGTCGGCTACGGTTTTTGCATAATCTAGGGCTCCTTGGTCGGGGCCGACTACTAGAGGGTTCTTGAAAGAGTAGTTTTCGCTGAGGAAGTTTCCTATATCATTCATTGCAGTCACGTTTAAGGCATTTTTTCCAAAGAAGGAGATGGTCTCTGGTGAGTGGAGGTCAACTGTTATGACTTTGTCACTTACCTTTCCTATGATCTCTGCTAAAACTTTTAAGCTTATAGCTTCTCCCTCTAGGAAGCGTTTATCTTGTCGAGCATATGCCATATAGGGGATCACCGTATATAACTTGTCACAGCCGTAGTCTCTCGCTATACTGGTTGCCAGTAGAAGCTCTATGACTCTCCTATTTTGATCAGGATACATTGTATTCACTATTATTACGGTCTCTCCTTCTAGTGCCTTTGGGGTGTCGATTCTAATGTATGATTCTCCATCTGGAAAAGTCTTAAATGATGGAGTGATAAGTTTTGCGTTAAGAAGCTCTGCAATCTTAGCTGAAAGCATTGGAGATGCAGGTCCTGCAACGACTATCATTTTAAACCCACCTCTAAACCTTATCTATCGAATGCCGTAATTAAACCTTTGAAAGGTAGAGGTTTAAGCCATGAAAGAGGCGAAATATTACAAAACACTGGGTGAAGACAAGGTTAAATGTTTACTTTGTCCAAGAGAATGCACGATTAAGAATGGGATGTATGGTGCATGCCTAGCTAGGAAAAATATAGATGGGACACTTTATAGCATGGTCTATGGAAAGATCTCTAGCATGGCCATAGATCCTATAGAGAAGAAGCCACTATTCCATTTCTGGCCGGGCTCTCCAACATTTTCAATATCGACTGTCGGATGCAACCTAAAGTGCATGCACTGCCAAAACTGGACCATAAGCCAAGTTTCACCTGATCATTTAACATTGAGAGAATTAGACCCTGAAAGCGTAGTACGATATGCTTTAAGATACAAGTGTAACTCTATATCATACACCTATAATGAGCCACTCATATGGTTTGAATTCGTGCTTGACGCCGCAAAGGAAGCTAAAAAGGAGGGTATAATGAACATCTTGGTCACAAATGGGTTTATAAACGAGGAGCCATTAAAGGAATTGCTTCCATATATTGATGCAGCAAATGTCGATCTTAAATCGATAAACGACGAATTCTATCGAAAGATATGCAAGGTAGATAAAGCTGTAGAGCATGTTCAAAGAACAATAGTCATGATGAAGGAAAGTAAAGTGCATGTTGAAATTACGAACTTAATAATTCCAACGGAAAATGATAAGGAGGATGAAATACGAAAGCTATCTATTTGGGTTCTAGAGAATGTTGGAGAGACAACTCCATTGCACTTTACAAGGTTCCATCCAGATTATAAGCTTACATTTTTGCCTCCAACACCCGTATACACTCTTGAGAGAGCAAGAGAAATTGCCATAGGCGAGGGACTGAAATATGTCTACATAGGAAATGTCCCCGGCCATAGTTTTGAAAACACATATTGTCCTCGATGCCATTCCCTGCTTATAGGCAGATATGGATTCACAATAATTAACTGGAACTTAACTGAAGATAACAGATGCAAAAATTGTGGAGAGCCTATTCCAATAATTGGCAAACGCATAGAAAGTAAGTGGAGCTTTATATAGCAACTATGTGATAAAGTTCTTTAATCCAACCTTTTCAGCTATCTCTATAGCCTCTCTTATCTCCTCCTCAGTCAGCCTCCTTCTAAGCTCCTTGATCTCATAAGCTCTATACTCGGGTCTATACTGGAACATTACATTGACTCTAGTGTAGGGGCCCAAGTTCTCAGCAATCCATTTAAGTATCGGATATGTGCAGCATCTATTATGCTCGGGTAAAACTAGAACTCTTATTATCAGCTCACCATACTTTAATGCTTCAAGATGGTTTCGTGTGCAAATTTCCCAGTATCTTGGTGCATCAGATATCCTTTCAGCACATTTATTGTTTCCATACTTGAAATCTAGAAGGTATATGTCTATAAAGCCTGCAAGTAGTTTAGCTGTTTCAGTGCTATAGTAGGAGTTACTGTTCCAGACAACTGGAATATTGACTCTTACATGCTTGAATGTCTCAAGCCAATGGTAAAGCCATGGAGTTGGTTCGCCTCCTACTAAATTAGCGTTTCTACAACCACCTTCCCAGAGTCTTTCAACTTGGAGAGCCAAGCTATATGGATCAAATGTTTCGCCTTTCTCATAGTGTCTAGCTATTTCCCAATTTTGACAGTGGATGCAGCTTAAAGTACATCCGCATGTGAATATCGTTCCCGAGGGAACCAGTTCAGGCTCCTCCCCATAGTGATGGAATATCGAGGAAACCTCTATCTCTGGACCGCATTCACAGTATCCTAGCTGACCCTTAAGCCTGTTCACACCACATCTTCTCTCGCAGAAATGGCAGTTTTGAATTATTCTCTTTGCTATGTGAATTTTAAGGTCTAGAAGAGATTTCTTGGGTGTGTCAAGCTCTTTCAGCGAGATCTCTCCATTGTCTATTCTTTTTACTATGGAGTAGAGTTTTTTGACGGCGTTATCGTGTATATGCCATAGTTTTTCAATTGGATCATCCTCGGAGAAATTAACCTCTACAAGCTTAGATATCTGAAAATATGGGACATATTTCCCCTTAAGTATTCCGAAATACCTTCTCAGACTTCTCTGTGCAAGTTTGTCATGGAGTACTCTTACAGCATCGGGTCTTATTAAGCGCCATATCAAGTTTGCCTACTCCTTTTCCTTGGAGAGCCACCACTTAAGGTAGGCCTCTCGTTCATCCTCTTCCTCGTCCCTGTACCTTCTCTCCTCGTATATTTCGTCGAGCTCCTCCCTTGAAAACATCGCACCACAAGATGCACAAATGAACATCCTATTTACTCTGTCAAACTTTAACACTCCACCACATTCTGGACAATACTTGGGCATTTCGATAACCTAATTAAAACCATGTAAAAGATAAACGTTAGCAGAGGCAGATATCCGGCATCTTGAATCACAGGTCATTTCAAGCTACACTATTTTTCATGGTAGAATAATCTAGAACCACGCTTAGAGGGCTTCATACAGCAACTCTTTGAATTTTTTAAGGCGCCTCTGCCTAAGTTTTTAAGTATCGCTTCTCTCATGCAACAAATATTTAGTGACTGGTGTAGAGTATTCAGCTAAGATACTTTCAGCTATTTTATCAGGTTCTCAAGCTTGTCAAGTTTATTTTCAGTTTGTATTTTCTTACGTAGTATTTCCATCAGAGGTGATAGCGCTTCCATAGTTCTCATTCTGAACTTTTATATCAAAAAGAAAGTGGGTGGGGTGGGATTTGAACCCACGACCTCCTGCGCCCCAGGCAGGGATCCTACCAGGCTGGACGACCCACCCTATTTTTCTACTATTTAATGATTAGATAAGTTGCTTAAATTTTAGAAGAGTATTTCATACAGGTCTTGTAAGTATTGTCTTGGATACTTGTATCCAAGTTTCTTTGCTGTTTTCCTTATAATCTTGTCTATTCCAGTGCCATATTGCACGGCCTTCTTTGGCTTTTTAATTATGAAATCTGGGAGGCCAAGCTTTGAGCCTACCTTTCTAACTATTCTCTTTCGCAGTTTATCCTCTAGAGATGCTATTTTGTACTTTAAGGGGATTCTCAGAGAGAATTCAAGAACTTCAATGTCCATGAATGGGTGCAGAACATATACTTTCTGTGATATACAGGCTTTGAAATCTCTTTCCAAGTTTACGTCATATGCTTTTAATATGAGTTCATATACTAGTCTTCTGGTCGCATATGCGCCTTTCTCGCGTAGTGTATGGATAAATTTATTATAGCCGCAGAATAATTCATCGCTTCCTTGCCCTGTGAAAAGTCTTTGAATACTCGATTTAAACGCTTCACGTGACGTTAGTAGGAAAGCTATTCCAACTCCAGCTTTCATAACGTTGGCTTCCTCGATGATGAAAGTAATTTCGGGGATCAAGCGCTTCAATTCTCCTTCATCAACTTCTCTTACAATGTGATCCATGCCGAGAGCTTTTGCTGCCTTGATTGCATGGGAAAGCTCATCCTTTTTAAGTGCTGATGATATGGTTATTAGTGTCGGCTTAGCACCTAAGAGCTCAAGCATTCTCGCAGTTACACTACTGTCAATGCCTCCTGAGAATGAAACTGCAACTCTAGAGCCTTTAAGTCTTCTCTTGAAAGCCTTTCCAAGTATCGATATTAGTTCATCGGCAATTTCATCAATGCTTTTGCCTTCAATCTCAGGTTTAAATTCTAGCTTCATGTATCGCTTGAAGTGAACTGTATTCCCCTTGATGTAGGCTATACACCCTGGTGGGAAGCTTCTAATCCTTAAGAGACCATAGTGTATTAACGGCCTTTTCTCAGCTGATATCACTACAGAGGACTTACCCTGGCCAATATAAAGTGGAGCGCCTCCAATGGGGTCTCTTACAGCTATAGCCTCGTCTTCTTCAGCTATCACTATCGAGAAGCTTCCATCAACATTTGAGAGAAGGGCACCTATTTCATGGCGTTCATAAACTGTTCTTAAGTTGCTAGCTCCCTTGACAATCTTTGCTATCCGATCAATTACATTGTTTTCCGAGTAGATTTCTCCATAAAATGAGAGGTATCTATCTCCAATTTCCCTTAAAGTTGGAGCATCATGTGATTGCACACCAATGAGAGAGTCTTCCATAAATTGAATTCGTCTATTGGAGCCTCTGTGATATGGAAGTATGATGTCTATGTTTAGTGGAGAAGTTTCTTGGATATTGCTGATGTATATTAGCCCTCCCATTTCATTTCCTCAGCTTTTTTATACATTCTTCAACTTGCGTAACTGCAGTACCGATGAAGTTCCTTGGATCTAAGGCTTCCTCGATCTCATCTTTGGTCAATAGCTTTTGTATCCTATAATCTTTCAGCAGTAGATTTTTGAAGGAAGTACCTTTTAGCTGGGCTTCCATTGCAATTTCTCTTATCAGTTCATGAGCTTCCTGCCTTCCAAGGCCTTTCTCTACAAGCTTGATAACTAGCGCCTCAGACATGTTGAGACCGTTTGTCAGCTTCAGATTTTCAGCTATCTTATCCCTTTTAATCTTCAGGTTTTCTATGACATAGGTCATTAAGTGTACAATGTAGTCTGTGAGTATCAGTGAGTTGGGTATTATGAATCTTTCAGATGAGGAGTTCGTTAAATCTCTTTCATGCCATAGAACAATGTTCTCAAGAGCTGGAATCACCATTGAACGTATAACTCTTGCCAGCCCACATATTCTCTCACATATAATGGGGTTTCTCTTTGCAGGCATTGCAGATGAACCAACTTGACTTTCCTTGAATGGCTCCTCGACCTCTGCAATCTCTGTTCGCTGAAGGTTTCTTATTTCAGTAGCAATCTTCTCCATCGTTGCAGCAATTAGAGCTGTAATCATTATCAGCTCACAGTGTCTGTCTCTTTGAATGA
>DRAE01000082.1 GCA_011041895.1 Candidatus Bathyarchaeota archaeon | reverse complement strand
TGATGTTGTTAAACTTGCATCGACTAAGTCAGGAATTGACTTCATCAGCGTCCCAACATCGGCTTCAAATGATGGAATAGCTTCTCCATTCGCATCCATACTTAAGGATGGCAGAAGAAGGTCATTTAAAGCTCAGATGCCCTATGCAGTTATAGCAGATGTAAGTATAATCAGTAAAGCTCCTTATAGGCTATTTGCTAGCGGATGCGCTGATGTGATATCAAACTACACAGCTGTTAGAGACTGGAAACTGGCTTACATGCTTAGGAATGAATATTATGGTGAATACGCAGCCATGTTAGCTGAACTGAGCGCTGAAATAGTGATGAGAAACGCTGAACTTCTCAGACAGTATAATGAATTATCTATAAGAACTCTGCTGGAGGCGTTGATAAGCAGCGGAGTAAGTATGGGGATAGCTGGCTCAAGTAGGCCTGCAAGTGGTTCAGAACACCTATTCGCTAAAGCCCTTGAAATGATGACCGACAAAGGGTTACATGGAGAGCTCTGTGGCTTAGGAACCATAATGATGGCATGCCTACACAATGCTGATTGGAAAAGAGTTAAGAGAGCTCTAGCAACTATAGGGTGCCCGACTGTATGTACTGAGCTAGGAATACCTCCTGAATACGTGATAAAGGCTCTAACCATATGCCACAAGATTAGACCGAATCGATATACAATTTTGGGAGAGAAGGGGCTCACTTGGGAAGCCGCTGAGAGGTTAGCAAAAATGACGGGGGTGATTCCGTGAGCGAGAAAAAAATTACTACTTTCGTTGGGGAGGCTCAGGCAATTGAAGGACTAACATTTGTATTTGTTGGCAAAACCACTGAATGCGATGAATGCAAACTTAAACCTGTGTGTATAGACAACCTCGAAAAAGGTAGAGTATATAGAGTAGTCTCGGTCAAGGATAAAGTGCATAGTTGCCCCATACACAAGGATCATGTACGCTTAGTCGAGGTCGAGATAGCTCCGATAGATGTGCTAATAGATCCAAATCTGGCTTATGAGGGGGCGATAATAACCTTCACACCACTACTATGTCATGAAGAGAGATGCAAGTATTACAGATACTGCCATCCTCCAGGACTTAATCCTGGAGAAAAATGTAGAATTATAAAAGTGAAAAAGAAAGTTCAATGTCCAATAGATGGAGTACTTATGAAGGCTACTGTGATTCCACAGCTATAGAATTAAGAGGATTCCCTTGAGAAGCGATCGATGAAGACTACTGAGGAAATGTCCTTGAAGTACTTGAATATATCCATGCTAATACCCTTTTTCATAATTGCAGCATTTGGATCGCTTATGTAGTGCTCTGGCAGAGTTATTTGCACTTCCTTTTTCTTCGGGGATAACCTTACATTTATGTCCTCTAGATTGATGCCCTTAATCCTCTTCTTCACTATATATTTAACTTTCTCCTTGTCATCTGTGATTTTTTTCAAGATTTTAAACGTGAATTCCAGAGTCTTCCCTGCCAATGGATGGTTAAAGTCAACAATCACCCTGCCACTTCCAATGAGCCTTACTATGCCAATTCTTCCTCCAATTTCAATTTCTTTGCCTACCTCTGGTCTAATGTTTTTCCTTCTTAACTCTCTGAAGCTGAAAGTTTCGATTTTCTTGGGATCTATTTTTCCAAAGGCCTTCTCCGGAGGAACCTCTATTTTATACTCTTTACCCACAACCTTTCCACTAAGGGCCTTATCGAAGGGTTCTAGAAGCCATCCCTCCCCTACAATGATTAGCTCTGGTTCATATATCCTGTTGCTTTCCACGATTCCATATTTTTCAGCTATGTCCTTTCTGGTTGTGTATATTATCTGATCCGTGTCGACGACTCTTTCAGTATAATCTAACAATATGAAATCCCCGTTCTTCACCTTATCAACTGTCTTCTGTTTTGTTGCCAATTACTACACCTCTTAGCAGTGATCGTAGGTATTTGTATTAATGCTTTTACAAGTTTTATCTGATTATAATTTATTCTTAAAAATCTTGATTGCACTCGACACCCCGCTTCCAGGTTCAAAGTTCCAGCCAATTTCACTAAGCACTAACTCCATTGTGGCAAGTGTTGTTAAGATCTCTCGTTCGCCTATTATATTCATGTGAGCAACCCTGAAAATTTTACCCTTTAGATGCGCTTGACCTCCAGCAACGAGTACACCATGCTTTTCCATAAGACCCCTGAACTGTGAATCAGTTATGCCCTGTGGATAAGAGACTGCAGTTAAGGTGTTTGAAGCATAATTTTCATCTTCGAATAGTGGGAGGTTCAACGCTTTAACCCCCTCTCTTAAAGCTTTTCCGCATAATCTGTGTCTTTTCACTCTTTGCTCGAGACCTTCTTCCTTTATCATAGTCAATGATTCTCTTAGACCGAAAAGCAATGTTATTGCTGGAGTATATGGGGTTTCCCTTTTTTTCTCAAGGCTTTTCTTGTATCTTTCAAGGTCGACATAGTATGAGAATTTGTTTGATTTGCGATTCTTGATTTTTTCCCATGCTTGCTCATCTACCATTATAAGTGAGAGCCCTGGAGGGCATCCTAGGCATTTCTGCGACCCCGTAACTAGAACATTTACCCCCCACTTGTCTGGGAAAACGTAATCTCCTCCGACTGAAGTTATCCCGTCGACTACAAGTATTAGATCATTTTCCCTGCATATCTTGGCTATTTCAGGGAGAGGATTCAAAATTCCAGTAGATGTTTCATTGTGGCAGATAGTAGCTATCGAAGCTTCTGGATGCTCCTCAACTGCTTTCTTAACTATGTCTGGTGTGATAGCTTTCCCCCATTCTACAGAATAAGTGTGGCACTTAGCTCCAAAAGCTTGGCATATCTCAAACCATCTTTCACTAAACTTTCCGTTTATGAAGCATATAACCTCATCACCTGGCTCGACTATGTTTGATATCGCTGCTTCCATAGCAGCAGTGCCCGAGCCCGTTAATATAAAGACATCGTTTTCCGTTTGCATTACATACTTTGACAATTCAATGCATTCCATGAAAACTTTTCTAAAGTTTTCTGTTCTGTGATGACAGATCACTCTATTCATTGCCTCATAAACTCTTGGATGAATGGGTACTGGTCCGGGGGTCATTAACAGCAAGTTTCTTTCGTCATACATTTTCCATCACCGCCACTTATTCTACATACGGTGTTTTAGGCTTATAATAGAATTTCACCAGTACGTCATTCGGTTGAACATTTTATATCCTTCATCAGATGAAGAAACTTTTCTTAGTCTTTCCTCTCCTTTTATAGAGTCTATTATATCAGCTACAGCTTTTGGAACGAGCTTTCTCCATTTAGAGTCTCCCTTGAGCATTAACTTCCTTATGTAAGTGGATGATAGAATTTCTCGCTTATACATTGGTATTTTTTCTACCTTGTATCCTCTACTGGTAAATAACTCTATGACCAAGGGGTTATTGGAGAAAACGATATTGAAGTTGGGCACAAGTGACTCTACATGTGCAACCCATATGTTATTGTTATGTACATCAACTATGGGAACTATATACACTCTTGACAGATTGATACCTGTCTCCTTAAGTGCATTTTTTATCATGAGGATGCGTTCGCCAGCTGTGAAAGGATTCTCTATTGAGTAGCTATACTGTGCACTACCAACTCCTATTATGAGCTCGTCAACCCTTTCCAGAGCATACCTTATAGCTCTCAAATGCCCGTTGTGTAGGGGCTGGAACCTTCCTATAAATAATCCTCTCATTAGTCTGCACCTTTTGTCTCACCTATAATTTTAAGTGCGTACTCTATAACCTTGTCAACATTTTCCCCTAGTAGAGCAGACATTTCCAGAACTTTCCTATCGCTTAGTTCTCTTCTAACTTTTTCAAGTGTGGTTTCGTCTGCTATATCTATTTTATTTAATACAACTATTACAGGCTTATTCTTTGAGTAGCTTTCGATCTCCCCTAATAAATTTATTTGTTCCTCTATAGTGTAACCACTTGACAGTGTTGGATCCATGATAAAAAGAATGATGTTGGCAAGATGAATTATAGCGGATATAGCTTGCTTTTCCAGCACATTTCTTTCGGAGATAGGTCTATCCAGCAACCCAGGGGTGTCAATAATCTGGCATATCTTCCGTGAATCTTTATAGATGCATCCTACAATGACGTTTTTTGTAGTGAAAGGATACTCAGCCACTTCAGGAGAAGCTGTTGATACTTTACTGACGAAAGTTGATTTTCCAACGTTTGGATACCCTGAAACCACTATTCTTGGAACGGATAAATCCACTGCTGGAAGGGATTTTAATGTTCTGAATGCTTCAGCAAGAAAGTTCAGTCGGTCTGAAATCATGTCGATTACAGAGCTCATTCTGCCATATGCCTGTATACACAATTTTCTAGCTTCCTCCGGAGTTTGCGCTCTTTTTATTAGCCTGACATATCTCCGTTGAAGCCTTTTAATGATGAAAGAGGCCTTGTATATGGAGCCCAAAATTCGCTTGAAGTTGTCAACGCCATAGAAAATATCTATAAAATCTCTGTAGAATCCCTCAAGGGAGTCGATGGATGGAAAGGATTTAACTATTTTTTGTAGGCGATGATAGAGAATATCCCCCGCAGTTCTCACGCGAGTGATTTCACGGGCTTTAGCCATAACTATGGGGGGAGTTCCTCTCTTAAAGGATAGAGATGATGCAGATTTAGAGGCTCTCCTGAAAGCTATGTCAAGTAATTCTTTTCCAGAATGAACGTGAGCTAGTTTTCTAAATGGCTGCAATTTTAACACCTCAAACTTTATATAAATACGTCTCAGATGTAGTTAAGTATTGACAAAAAATGAGCGACCGAATATACTACATGCCAGGGGCCACTGCCGTAGGTGTGAAATGTAAAGATGGAGTAATATTAGCTGCTGAAAAGAGACTATCATTGGGATATTACTTGCTAAGTAAAAAGGCTAGAAAGACATTCAAAGTTACCGATAGCATTGGAATGGTATGCGCTGGAATGGTTGCTGACATGCAGATGCTCTCAAAAATGGTTTCAATATATGCAAACCTATACAAGCTTGAGAAAGAGAAAAATATTTCAACAAAGGCTGCAGCCAAGGTGATCTCAAATCTGCTCTTCAACTTGAGGTTAACACCACTGCTCACGGAAACCATTATAGGAGGAGTAGACAAGGATGGCCCACACATATACATATTAGACCCCCTAGGGGCGCTTATCGAGGACAAGTATGCTGCAACGGGGAGTGGTGCACCGATAGCCATTGGAATCATAGAGTCTGAGTATAAAGACACGCTTACAGTAAAGGAATGTGAAAAACTCGTGGAGAAAGCTATCAGAGCAGCCTTGTCAAGGGACATTGGATCTGGAGACGGCATAGATATGATGATAATAACGAAGGAAGGGATACAGGAAAAGTTTATACCCTTTACATCATAGAAATCTTAAGATAATATCCGGCTAGAAAGTGATTAGCTGGGCCGGTAGCGCAGCCTGGTAGCGCGCTTGGCTGATAACCAAGAGGTCGTGGGTTCGAATCCCACCCGGCCCACCACGGTGAAGGGAGAAGTATGATACCTGAAGAAGTAGCTAAGATTTTGAGAAAGGAAAAGTATGCAATCGTAGGGAGACATTCCGCTGTAAAAAAGTGTAGATGGTTACATGAGAGCCTCGTAAACAACAGGTACTGCTACAAGCAAAAATTTTACGGGATTAAAAGCCATAGATGTCTGCAAATGACACCAGCTGTAATATACTGTACACACCAATGCCTTTATTGCTGGAGAGTTCAAAAGGGAGATATTGGATTAGATTGGGAGATGCCATCAGAATGGGATGAGCCAGAGATCATAGTGGAGGAATCTATAAAAGCTCAGAGACAGATACTGTCAGGATACAAGGCGCATAAGAAGGTACCTTACGAGAAGTATCTTGAGGCAATAGAGCCTAAGCATGCAGCGATAAGCCTCTCAGGAGAGCCTACTCTTTATCCATATCTCGGAGAGCTTATCGAGGAATTTCATAGGAAAGGGATGAGCACATTTCTCGTGACCAATGGAACACAGCCTCAGAGACTGGCTGAAATCACGCAGCCTAGTCAACTATATATTTCACTATCAGCCCCTGACATTGAAACTTATAAGGCTATATGCAGACCTTTATCCCCAAAACTGTGGAACAGGATTATGGAAAGCATAGAGCTCATACAATCCTTCACTTGCCCAACCGTAGTTAGGATAACTGCTGTAAAGGGTCTAAACATGAAGAAACCGGAGAAGTACGCTAAAATAATCTTGAAAGGCAATCCCACATATGTTGAAGTTAAAGCATATATGTACGTTGGATTATCAAGGCAGAGACTAAAGTTCGAAAATATGCCAACTCATGAAGAAGTTAAGAGGTTCGCCACTCAACTTGCAGAAGAGCTGTCCTATGATATCATAGATGAATCTGAGCCTAGTAGAGTTGTGCTGCTCTCTAGGCTCAAGAAGCCAATCAAAATAGGAAAAGAGTGATGAAAGAATATTTTGCAAAGGCACACAGTATACAGAAGCAGATTGCAAAACTGGTGGAAATAACTCCTATAGAGAAAAATGTTACTACAGTGGTTGGTATAGATGTTTCCTATAGAGGTAACCTCGCATTTGGATGTTTAGTTAAATGGGATGTAAAGAAGGAAAAAGTTATTGAACTCGTAAAAAGAAAATTTGAAGTTAAGTTCCCATACATTTCAACTTTACTAATGTTCAGAGAGGGACCTATTCTATTGAAGCTTTACCGTGAAAGCGACAGAGATGGTGATGTATATTTAATAAATGGACATGGACTTTTACATCCAAGATACGCTGGGCTAGCTACATTCTTTGGAGTAATTACTGGGGAGCATACTATAGGAGTAGCAAAAAGATTAATTAGGGGATTGCAAGCCAAGATTGTGGGGGATGTAGTATATCTAAATGAAAGAGAGTTAGGGGTAATTTATAGGCCAAGAAGTGTAAAGCGTCACCTTTATGCAAGTATCGGTAATAAAGTTACTATTGGAGACATAAGGAGAGTATTGAGAAAGTGTGATAGAGGATTTAAGTTACCGGAACCTCTTCGCTTGGCACATATAGAAAGCAGAAGGATGCTTAAAAATGAAAATCTATGACAGACACTGGTTTGCACTTCTAGCATTAGCTAGAGCTGGGGCACTTCAAGGAGAAATACAACTTTCCACAGTAACATTGGCAGAAATGCTCAACACCTCTCAGCAAACAGCTTCGAGATACTTAACGCAGCTCAGTAAGCTAGGTTACATCATTAGGAGAATGTATAAACGAGGTCAATACATCAGGATAACAAAAGCTGGAGAGGAGGCCCTTCTTGAAGTATATAGGGATCTGAGAGCGATTTTTGAGAGGCCAAAGATAATTGAAATAGAGGGAGAGGTCTTCACAGGACTCGGTGAAGGAAAATACTATCTTAGCATACCTTACTATGTGAAACAAATTGTTGAGAAGCTAGGTTTTGAACCTTATCCGGGAACTTTAAATATTCGGATAAAGGATGAAAAATCACTTATGAACAGGCTTTTAATGGAAACCTTCAAGCCTACGGCATATATTCATGGCTTCTCGAATGGCAAGAGAACATATGGATCTGCGAAATGCTACTTGGCCGCTGTGAACAGCTTTGAAGAGGCCGCCGTTATATGCATAGAGAGAACGCATTATGGAAAAGATGTTGTAGAAATAATCGCTCCTGTGTGCTTAAGAGAGAAATTAAATTTGAAAGATGGAGACATTGTGAAAGTGAAAATTAGAACGTCTATAGCTCCTTAGCCGTATATATCTTCAATATTTTTTTGATGACATCTGACGAGCTATAGAGACCGCCGAAATCAATTTTTCTATCTAGTTTGATCACTTTTATGTGTGGAAATCGTTTTGAAATGGCATCTTCTAATTTTTGATCAGGGCCAAGTACTATGATGTCAGGTTTCAACTCTTCCACGATTTCTAAGATATCATTTGATTCTTTGCCTAAGATTGCCTTTTTAACGTATTTAATTGAGTTAACGAGCAGTAGCCTGTGTCTTTCATCGAAGACTGGAGATCTCCCCTTGATTCTTTTTACTGTGCTATCTCTTGCAACTACTACAATGACGTCACCATATTTGCTAGCTTCTTTTAGAAGGAATACATGTCCTGGATGAATTATATCGAATGTTCCCCCTACCAACACTTTAGCTTTCTTCATTTTACCAGCCTCTTGACTTCAATTGGGGCACTTAACAATTCAATCAGGGCTTCCGCCTCTAAAAAGTGAAGGCAGTCTGCTAAGAGGATTAAAGCATGTGGAGGAGAACCGAATTCAATCTCCCGCAACCTTAGAACTTTGTCACATTTTATGATTCCCTCATCATAATCTAGCCTAGCCACGCCTATGGCAAACCTATTATCGGAGATAACCTTCATTCTAAATCGAGATTCCATTTTAAGAAGATAATCTATTGCATCATTAATACTTAAGAATTCAGTGTCTGAAACAGCTTCAAGAAGCACTAGCGTGTGAAGGTTGCTACGCATGTTCTCCGCTATCTTAAGGTAGGGCGATGATGGCATGAAATTTTTTGAGAGCAGGGGAATAGAAACAAGCCTTCCAAATCTATATGGTTGAAGGCCAGTTACGGCAAGGATGCGGTTATATATGGAGATTCCACTCAACACTTTGCATGGAATGCCTTTTTTCTTACATTCTAAAATGATGTTGATGTGTGTTGTAGCAAACATTGGGTCTCCTTGAATAAGCAATGCAACATGTTTACTCCTTGATTCTTCTATAAACTTGTCAAGGTTATTCTCTAAAGCCTCCCTCTTTAGTAATGTAATGTCGTCTGTTCCTATTATTCTCTTTAATTCTTCTACAAAGGAGCTTGGAAATACATTCGTATAAGCTTCTAAGAAGACTTTATCTGCTCTCTTCAATACTTCAAGTGCCTCAAGTGACATATGCTTAGGTCTTATTCCAAAACCTATTATTGTTATCATGTCTTACTAAAGTAACGCTTATAATGAAATATTTTGAAAGGGGTAGGAGATGTGGGAGAAAGTAGCTGTAATAGCTTTAACATCCTTTGCACTAACATACATTCTAGTTAGTTTTCACATTAAACTTGCATACAAAAGAAGAATTATTGCAATAGACATACATAAGCCTGAAAAAACTGAGGTTGCAGATCTAGGGGGAGTACCTCTTCTAGTGTCGATTCTGTTGAATATGTTGCTTATTTACATGCTAATATATAGTGGCAAGGAAGTTCTGTCCTGCATATTTGTTACAGCTATAGCTGGGCTTATAGGGTTAATCGATGATAAGATAAATTTAGGAGCTTGGAGAAAAACTGCAGCAACAATATTGGCTTCTCTTCCAATAATACTAATGAAAAGCTTTGAACCAAGAGTGCTTTTGCCGATCGTTGGAAGAGCTCGTATAACATACGTCTACCAAATGCTCCTACCGTTTAGCATAGCAGTTACATCAAATGCTGTAAACATGATGGAGGTTGTTAACGGAGTAATGCCTGCAACATGTATTTTAGTCCTACTGTCTATGCTGATCTCGCTCATAATACTGAACGTATTCACAGTATGGAAATATGCTATAATAATAACGCTAATTACAGCATTACTGGCATACTATATCTTCAACAGGTATCCGTCTAAAGTTTTCTCAGGGAACATTGGAAGCTTCGCCATTGGAGCAGCCATAGGAGCTGTAGCAATAACATGCAACATCGAGATCATAGCGGTTATAGCATTTATGCCATTTATAATGAATGGCTTCTATATACTCTCGTCTCTAAAAAGACTGGCTGAGAGAAGGCAAATCACAAGACCTACAAGGATAGAGAATGGAATAATCTATCCTAGCTTAAATAGGAAAGCTCCTATAACACTTGTCAGAATATTTGTGAGTAAAAGACCACTCGATGAATACACTATATTCCTGTGCTTTGTTGTGCTAACTATAGTGTCAATGATACTTGCCATTGCAACAGCAGTTTTAATTAGATTGACGTACCCTGTTTAAAATTAAGACTCGCCACGCACTTTAACTATCTTGATTCTATCCAGTATCTTCCAATATTCGACTTCTACTCCTGGACGAAGCCTTGAAGATATTTCCTCCTCTTCGGGCTTGAGAGCCTCAAAAACTTCGTATGTTTCAGTATCCATTAACTGTACAGTGTTTTCTATAACCGATAGAACTTGAGCTGACCTTTTATCTATTATTGGAACGTCTATTTTAGCATCTACAGGAGAAATTATAGTTTTCTTTCCCTCTCCAAAGAGTGCTCTAGCCACGATTCTGGCCTTCGCTGAACCGTGTTTTCCAACCTTAGACTTTTCGATGCTTACCACTCTGTAAGGCTCATTGTCTATTACAATGTACATGCCTTCCTTAAGTCTACCGACTCTCTCAGGCTTCGTTGACATTGTAAACACCCCAAACCAGTTAATTAAACTATAATGTCTCAGGCAATAATTATTTTGATGAATGAAAATGTTGATTGGATTATTCTCGAAGGATGACTATGAATCTTACATGGTATGTACGGAGATCATCGATACTCTCCGTAAATATGGAATAAAGATTCAACTCAATAAAACACTCTATGAAAAACTATCAGATATGCCATCACTACTAGATAGTGTAATTGTCACCGAGAATCCCCACAAAGGTGCAGATATGGTGATCATAGTGGGAGGGGATGGAAGTGTACTTTCGTTTATACGTGAGAAGAAAATATATGACGAACCAATTCTGCCGGTCAATACTGGTAAAAGAGGGATTTTATCTGAAGTCGATGGAAAAAATGTTGCTACAGCCCTAGAGAAAATCATCGAAGGAAAGTATCATCTTGAAAAACTTCCCGTACTCAAAATTATGAATATAGATGCTCCCCCCGCCGTGAATGAAATATTGATTCTGCCTGTAGAGAATATTGGGAAAATATCTTACTTTAGGCTAAAGGATGAGAAAGAAAACTTCATATGCAATGTTGAGTGCGATGGCATCATAATAGCGTCTTCGCTAGGGTCAACTGCATACTCACTTTCAGCCGGAGGAGCAGTTCTTCATCCTCAAGTCGACGCCTATATCATAACCTTTATAAATCCTCTTAACAGAAACTTTACCTCATTGATAATGCCTAATGATATGAAAATTATAGTTGAACTAATTAAGCCTACTATGGCAGATGTTTTCATAGATGGTAAAAGGATATGCACCGTTGACAAGCGCATCGTAACGGGAAAAAGTAAGGAAAAAATTGTGTTTGTAAGATTAGCTAAACCTCCAAAAAGCTTCTACAAAAGATTTAGGAAGAGGATAGCTTGAGCGTGGAGAAAAAGAGGGTTTTAGTGCTAGATGCAACGGTAGCCTATAGTGGATATGACCCATTTATGGTAAGCGAGGAACAATATACTACAAGTAAGATAATGTCTGAGATAAAGAAAAATTCGAAACTTGCAATAGCGGTGAACCTTGGGGTGGTGAAGATCAGAGACCCTTCTGAGAATGTTGTCAGAGAAATCATCGAAATGGTAAAAAATCACTGTGAGGAACCAAACTTATCGGATGCAGATATATCTGTACTTGCACTAGCATATGAATTTTCAAAAGAGGGAGCCAATGCCCTAATAATATCAGATGACTACTCGTTACAGAATATGGCTAAGATTTTGGGGTTGAAAATATCTAGATATGGAAGACCATTTATAAGGCACATCTTATATAGGGTAAAGATTTGCGAGAAATGCAAAAGAAAGTATAGCCCCGACTATCCTGGAAAGACTTGTGAGATCTGCGGAGGAAGAATTCTTTCGAAAGTTGTTAAAAGGGTGAAAGTATATGAAAAAAGTTCTCAGGGCAACTAGTCAGTTAATAGTGATAATGATTATCATTTGGGTAGCGTGGTTAGCGACTCTGGTGATAATCGATTTATATATAGTTACTATAAATACAGGAAATATCCTTTTAACAGCCATAATGAGAGTAGCTCTTTCAGTAGCATTATTCAGTATAGTGCTTTTTGCCTGGTATAAAGTTACGAAACACATTTTTAGAAAAAATATTGAAGAATATTTAGAAAAACAAAGAGGGAAGGCTGATTTAATTGCCAACGAGAATTAGAAAAGAGGCCCTAAAACTTAGAGAGAAAGGATACACGATAGATGAGATCGCAGACATTCTAAACCTTCAAAGGGATACTGTCGTATGGCTTCTCATGAAGGAAGCGGAGGAAAAAATGAAGCCAATAGATGTCTATGTGAATTGGTTTAACATATACTCGTCTCCACGTAGGCTTAAGATGCTGGCAGAAATGCTCGTAGATCTCATAAAGGAGAACATTAAAGAGGATATAGAAATCATATGTGGAATCGGAGACAAGTCTCTGCCACTAGCATTAGAAGTATCTAGTAAATTGAATGCCAAGATAGCCTTGCTGTCCATAAGAAGCAAAGACGGGAAGACGCTGGAAGCAGTAGTTGATCCGGGATATGTCCAAATTGAAAAGGGAAAAAATATAGTATTGGTGGAGGACATAGTTCGAACAGGAGCATATCTTGAGGCTGCACTTGAAACTCTAAGGAAATATGATTCAAATATCTTAGCTATAGCTGTGCCAATAAGTAAGCTCGGTAAGAAGGTTTTCTCTGGAGTGCCTGTTCTGTCACTGATAGATCTTATACCGCTATAATCTTGAACATCAAATCTCTTTTATTCCAAGATGATCGTATATAGCAGCTGCATCCTCCATTGGTTCCTCATCCTGTAGGAATTCCCTTACAATGTCCCTTTTAGTCAATGGGCTATTCACAATCTTTGAGTCGATTCCTGTAAGCATGACCACCACTCTGACTTTGTCCTTCATGCTTTCATCGACTCGTAGCCCGTATATGAATATGGCATCCTCTCTAGCATACTCCTTTATCATGTTAGCTATAGCATAAATCTCGTTAACCTTAAGATCCTTTCCACCACTAATGTGTAAGAGGATACCCTTTATGTTGGTCAGATCAACATCTAGGAGAGGATTATCTAGAGCCTGTTTTATAGCCTCTTCCGCTCTATTAGCACCAGAAGCCTCTCCTATGCCTATCATTGCAAGTCCACCGCACTGCATTACCGTCTTGACATCTGAAAAGTCAAGGTTTATCATGCTTGGGAGAGTTATTGCCTCAGCGACGCCCTTAACCATATCTGCTAGAACCTTGTTGACAAGTGAAAACGCCTCTGTAAGTCTAGAAGTAGGCACAAGTTCATAAAGACGATCATTCTCTATTACAGCAATGGTTGTTAGCTTACCATAGATTTTCTTAAGACCCTCCCTGGCAACCTCTATTCTACCAAGTTCAAACGATGACGGCATAGTAACTACACCGACTCCTATTGCTTTACATGAATTTATTTCCTCAGCAATTACCGGGAGGGCTCCTGTTCCAGTTCCTCCTCCAAGGCCAGCAGTTACAAAAACTAGATCAGCTCCTTCAATAGCTTCCCTTATCTGATCCCGTGATTCCTCCGCAGCCTTTCTGCCTATCCTTGGATCTCCTCCCGCCCCCCTCCCCCTTGTCGTATTTGGACCAAGCAATATTTTCTTATGAGCTCTCACAGTGCTGAGGTGTTGCTTATCAGTATTCATTGCAATGCATTCAACACCTTTAACGCCAATATTCATGAGATAATCTATCGTGTTACAACCAGCGCCACCTACTCCAATAGCTACTACCCTGACGCTACTTGAAATGATACTTTCATCCTCTACATTTAGAAGCGTGGTTGAGAGAATGTTTTCTAGAGCTGTCATCTTAGAGTCAATTTTACTTTCAGATAGTGTGTCCTTATAAAACTGTCGTCATACGCTTGTAACACGTGTGTAACACATTTATAAATATAATTGTACAGAATGACTATACTTACAGACGCCTTTTCAAAAACTTCCATGTAAGGCACATTGTCTTTGGATGTGAAGCTTTGACTTCATCTACTCTTCTCACGGAAGTGTTGTATGGTGCGCCTAAAACAACGTTGGGGTTGCTATAGGCTTCTTCAGTTATCTTAGAGATGGCGTCAGCATAGTCGTCTAGATCCTTTTTGCAGACTGTTTCAGTTGGTTCAACCATTAGAGCTTCCTCTACAATTAGTGGGAAGTACATTGTGGGAGCATGCATGCCATAGTCAAGTAGTCTTTTCGAAATGTTTAGTGCTCTGACTCCGGTTTCCTTGTATAGTTTCTTGGCGCTGACTACGAATTCATGTTTGCGGGGGTCATCTGTATATGGTAGCTCGATTCCTTTTGATGTTTCAAGTATTCTTTTCATGAGGTAGTTTGAGTTTAGTACTGAAATTTCAGCTATTTTTTCAAGGTATTTGGCACCGTGTAGAAGTATGTAGATATATGCTTTGAGTAGGACGTCTATGTGGCCATAAAATGAATGAACTTTTCCGATTGTGTAAGGGATATCATAATTCAGATAGTATTTTTCTCCATCGAATTCCACTGTAGGTATAGGCAGGAAGTCTACAAGCTTCTTCACTACTCCTACAGGTCCTGCCCCTGGGCCACCTCCTCCATGAGGAGTTCCGAAAGTCTTGTGGAGGTTAATGTGAATTATATCAAAGCCCATATCACACGGTCTACATTTTCCTAGGATAGCATTCAGGTTGGCACCATCATAATATAGAAGGCCGCCAACCTCGTGAACGATCTTTGCCACTTCAACTATGTCCTTTTCAAATATGCCAAGGGTATTAGGGTTTGTCAGCATTAGACCTGCAGTTTTCCTTGGATGGACAACTTCCTTAAGCGCCTCTACATCTACGCGCCCCTCTTCATTGGATGGAATTACAACGACCTTGTATCCAGCCATGGAGGCGCTTGCAGGATTTGTTCCATGTGCAGAATCTGGGATAAGTATTTCATTTCTGAAGTCTTCTCCATTCAGTTTATGGTAAGCTCTCATTATCAAGCATCCAGTGAGTTCTCCATGTGCACCAGCAGATGGTTGAAGAGATACCTTGTAAGCTCCTGTTATTTCAGCAAGGAAAACTGAGAGCTCATAGAGTACCTGTAATAGACCTTGCACATACTCTTCTTCAATAAGCGGGTGAATATCCCTTATCTTACGGTTCTTCAGTAATTCCTCGCATATCTTAGGCGTGTATTTCATGGTGCAACTTCCTAAGGGATATATTCCAAGGTCTACGCCATAATTCATCTGTGAAAGACGAGTGAAATGTCTCACAACTATCGGCTCTGATATATTTGGAATATCAAGCTTTTCACGTATGAGATGCTTTGGAATATCTATTTCTCCAACTTCGTCTGGGTACCATGCCGACTCCGGAGTTTCTTCGAGCTCTACTAGCAGTGGTTCACTCCACTTAGCTTGTCTAAAATTTTCATCACTCATTTTTCACAAGCCTCCAGGATAGCCTTAGCGAGATAATCGATATCTCTCTTTGAGTGAATTTCAGTCACGCAGAAAAGAGCAACATTGGCCATATCCTCAAAGAATCTTCCAAGATTTATTCCGCCTATTATGTTGAAGTCGTCGTAGAGGACCCTGTTCATTTCTTCAATGTCAACTTCCTTAAACATAATTGGAAATTCCTTGAAGTATACAGCATCCTTGAATAGTGATTCTGTAAATGGTAGCTCTAACAGCTTCCTATAAGCATAGTGAGTATTAGCGTAAATCTTTTTGGCAACGTTTCTTAGCCCGTTTCTTCCTAGAAGAGATAGATATATTGCAGCCTTTATAGCGTTTAGTGCAACGTTAGTGCAGATATTCGATGTAGCCCTTTCACGTCTTATATGCTGTTCTCGTGCCTGCAAAACCATGCAAAACGCCCTACGTGCACTATCTTGTTCAGTTGTTAGCCCTATGATTCTCCCAGGCATTTGATAAAGCAATTTACGATCAAATCTGCATGCAAAAATTCCCAGTAGAGACCCTCCAAAGTTCATTCCTAAACCTAAAGGCTGACCCTCTCCAACTACTATGTCAGCCCCATAATCTCCTGGGGGTTTAAATATAGCAAGTGACAAAGGCTCAACACCAACTATGAAGAGAGCTCCATTCTTATGGGCAATTTCTCCTATCTCATCTAGATTCTGTTCTATGACCCCCATATATGTTGGTGATTCAACGTATACAGCAGCTGTTTTAGAGTCTACATTCTCCGACAGTTTAGATATGTCCACGGTTCCGTTCTTGTTTAAATTCACTTTCACAATCTCTATCTCAAGACCTTCCAAGTAGGTTCTTAGAACACGCTCCCTGTGGGGGGCAATAATAGATGGAATAACTATCTTATCTCTCCTAGTTACTCTTATAGCCATTCTACAGGCTTCTGCTAGTGCTGTAGCCCAATCATACATTGAAGCATTGGCTACATCCATTCCTGTTAATTCACATATTAAACTCTGATACTCAAAAAGAGCCTGTAAGACTCCTTGGCTAACCTCAGGCTGATAGGGGGTATAAGAGGTATAGAGCTCACTTCTAGATATGATATGATCTATAACACTTGGAACATAATGGGGCCATACACCGCCTCCCCTGAAACATAGAATTTTAGATGGATCAATTACATGACTTAATCGCTCAGAGAAGCGTTTAGCAATGTCCTGTTCTGAAAATGGGCCTGAAATTCGCAGTTTTCCCTTGAACCTGATTTCTTCAGGGATATCCTTGAAGAGATCATCTATGCGTTTTACACCTATGTACTTCAACATTTGCTTAATTTTCTCGCGTGAGAGGTTAGGGATTAGGTGGCTCATGATTCTCAAATAAAAGAAGTAGCCTCAATAAATCACTCTTTCTCTAGGGGGCTGATGATTATCATGACTATTATCATGATAAAGACAAGAACACCCATTATCACTATCATGGTATTTAATAGGTCGAAGTCAACTGGCAACATTTTTCGTCACCTTTTAGGAAGGGTTCTAGACCTAAATTATGTTTAGGAGTATAAATAGCATATATAGATTAGCCGAATGCCGTGGAACTTGTTAAAAGTATAGGTTAAGATATTTTGAAGTGAGAGAAAGTGTTAGAGGATCAAGACCTAGAGAGATTTAAAAGAATAGTAGCTAAAAGGTTAGGTGTTACATTAAGAGAGATAGAAAAGCTTATACAGGATAAAAAAAGAGAGCTTGGAAACCTTGTTTCAGACACAGCAGCATTGATACTGATAGGGAAGGAGCATGGAATTGAGCTAAAGGAGAAGCTCCCAGAGATAAGAAAGATATTTGAACTACATGAAGTGCCCACAGGCTTAAAGGCAGCGCGTATAAGGGCTTTAGTTATCAAAGTTAAAGGAGAGAGAAAGTATGCTAGAGAAAATGGAATGTTAAGGCTATGGAAGGCACTTCTGAAAAGTGTAGGGAAACCATTTACAGCTTGGCTTATTGCCTGGAATGAGGCCATAGAGAATGTTAAGGAGCTGGAGCCTGGTGATATCGTCATTTTATCAAATGTTAAAACTAGGAAAGGAAAATACGGCTTAGAAATTTGCGTTAGGGATGATAGTAAAGTTGAGCATGTTCAGAAACTAACTGGATTCATTCACAGGATCTGTGACCTTAAAAGAAATGATGAACGAGTTAAGTTGGTAGGCGTCGTTAAACAAGCAACTGTAAAAAACGAATGCACCTTCATAGTCTTGTCTGATGATAGTGGAGACGCTCTGGTGGTAACTGATATGCTCATTGAATGCAATCATGGGGATGTTTTAAAGGTTACAAATGGAAAGGTTATCGCTGCTAGGCCACGAAAAGTCATTTTTACTAATGAAAAACCCCTAATTCTAGGCAAAATAGCTAATGTTGAGAAATTATTCATGAGGGACATAACACGTGAGAGAAACTTCTTCCTAGTCACGTTTGATGGTCTGGTGCTGTTCAAAGACATTCAGTTAATAAAAACTCCTAGGACAGCCTTTTATAAGGGAAACCTAATGGTGGCACTTAACGGAAAAGTATACACATTCGAAATGATTGATTTTCACGGTAAGGTAGCAAATAACCTTTTAAGGGAGGGAAACATTTTTCGCTTCAAGAAAATACTTGCTTATCACTTGGGAAAAAGGAAAGTTCTGGTAACCAGCAATGAAACTGATATAGAGCTTTTGGGGAGTTTATCAACGATCAAAAGGGATGAATTTAAATCAGTTAGAGCAACAGTGAAAAGAGTCTACATTGAAGAAAGAGTCAGATGTAATTTATGCGGGGCAGTTGTAGGTTATAAAGGAATTTGTCGCAGGTGTGGAAAAAAGCCAACTAATCCCGTTAAAGAAGTCATATTTAAAATCATAGTAGAGAGAGATGGAGAGGAGTGTTCTCTTAAAGCCACGAAGAGATTAACTGAGAAAATGATTAGGGTTTATGGTGACTTAGATAAGTTCATATCAAGTGTGCAGGGAAAGTCTGCATTGTTTATATGTAGAAAAATAAAGGATGGGCTTTATGCTCTTTACTCGCTCTCTCTAACTACTTAATGTTCGATTCTTTCTCAACTTCGATTATGTTCTTGAATATTATCTCTATCCCAGCGTCTACTAGTTCCTTGGTTATGGTTAGTGGAGGCATTATTCTGAGCGTTGAAATACCACATGTTACTACAGCTACACCTTGCTTCCAGCTTCTCATCATTATTTCGTTAGCTTCCTTCTTGGCGGGCTCCTTAGTCTCAGCATCTTTTATGAATTCTATTCCTATCATTAGGCCTTTTCCACGCACATCCCCTATTATTGGATGATCTTCCTTGAACTCGTTGAATCTCTTAATTATGTAATCTCCAAGCTTAGCTGCATTTTCCAGTAGATTCTCCTTCTCTATAATATCTATAACGGCTAAGGCTGCTCTGCACGAGATTGGGTTCCCTCCAAAGGTTGAGGCATGAGCTCCTCGCTCCCAGTTCATGATCTCAGCTCTAGCAATTGCAGCCCCTAGTGGAAATCCTGATGCAATTGCCTTTGCAACAGTTATTACATCAGGCTCTATCCCCCAGTGCTCTATTGCAAACCATTTTCCAGTTCTTCCCATTCCAGCTTGGATCTCATCGTCGATCATAAGAATACCATACTCGTCACAGATCTTCTTTAGCCTCTGGAAGTAGCCCTCTGGTGGAACGACGTATCCACCCTCACCCTGTATAGGCTCGAAAATTATAGCAGCAACTTCCTCCGCTGGAACATATTTTTCAAGGACAAATTCCTTTATGAAGTCAATGCACCAGAAGTTGCACTCTGGAAACTCTTGCCTAAATGGGCATCTGAAGCAATATGGATAGGGGACATGTGTAACTCCAGGTACCAACGGTGCAAAGAACTTTCTCTGCACAGGTTTGCTAGCTGTAAATGATAAAGCTCCAAACGTTCTTCCATGAAAGGCTCCAATGAATGCAAGCATTCTGGGTTTGCGTGTATGCCACCTCACTAGCTTGAATGCCGCTTCTACAGCTTCAGCTCCACTATTTCCATAGAACACCTTTTTCTCAAAGTTTCCAGGGGTTATTTCTACCAGTTTTTCAGCTAAGGCCACCGACTCTTCATAGTAGAAGTCCGTGTTTGAGTAGTGTATCAGCTTCTCTACCTGGCTCTTTACTGCCTCAACTACCTTGGGATGTGAATGGCCAACTGACATTACAGCCAGTCCAGAGTTGAAGTCAATGTACTTGTTTCCATCAACGTCCTCTAGTATGCAGCCATAGGCTCTTTCCAACACTAGTGGATAAAATCTCACATACGATGGGGATATTACCTTTTCGTCGCGCTCTAGTAGCTTCTTGGCCTTGGGTCCAGGTGGGGGTACTTTGATATAAGGTATTTTCTCCTTCACTTCAGGGCCTCCTTTAACGCTTTCATGAATTTCCAGTAGTCATTTATCCTACGTTCAATCTCATTTATAGCTTTCTCATCCTTGAGAATAGGTTTAAAACGGCCTTGATGTTTTAGGTATTCTATTACTGGGATCTTCTTTAGCTTACCCTCCGCTATGAGCTTGCTCCACCCCGTGAATTCGAGCTTGCCATTGTGATACTCCCATAGAACCCATGCACCACTTTTGACCGCTAGTTTTCCTATCTCGACGGTAGACCATGACGGGAACCGCCATGCTATTGGACATGGAGAGAGTATTAGAATGAATCTTGGACCTTTTATTTTCCTGGCTTTCTTGAACTTCATATACAGGTCATCTGGGAAGGCACTGCAGGCGGTAGCCACATATGGGATGTTGTGTTCAAGCATGATCAGTTCAAGTGGTTTCCTATGCTCTTTCTTTCCAGTTGGGGTAGTTGTTGTCCAAGCTCCGTAAGGCGTAGCTCCGGATCTTTGTATACCTGTGTTTCCATACGCGTTATTGTCATAGCAAGCATAGATTATATCGTCTCCTCTCTCAGCGGCTCCGCTTAAAGCTTGTATTCCTATATCATATGTCCCTCCATCGCCTGCCCAAGCTAGAACCGTGACATCTTCAACATTTCTGGCCTTTAGACCCGCTGAAATCCCTGAAGCAGTACTGGCTGCAGCTGCAAATGCTATATTTAAGACAGGCACCGCTATAGAGGTGTGGGGGTATAGCCCTTGAATAACGCTTGTACAGCAAGCTGGAACACACATTATAGTTCGTTTACCCAATGCTTTGAGCGCGTATCTCAAAGCTATCATTGCACCGCATCCAGGGCAGGCAGCATGTCCTGGTAACAGAAGCTCCTCTTTTGGCATATCTCTTATACTAACCATCACTTCTCACCAACCTTTAAACCGTAATATACAAAGGATGAGTGAAGGCCTTTCTCAAGCTTTAAAGTTGCATCCCTAACTATGCTTGAAATGTCATTGAACGTTACATCTCTTCCTCCAAGACCAACAGCGTATCCGAATACTGGAGTGCCCGTCTCACCGTATATTGCTGATCTGACATCGTTGAATATGGGCCCATTGAATCCATATGAGAGTGCTCTGTCTAGAGTTATCAGCATTTTACACTTGCGAGCCACAGATATTATATCCTCTGAGGGGAATGGCCTATACACTCTTAGCTTTAAGGCACCTATAGGAACATTGTTTTCCCTGAGCATATCCACTGCAACACAGCTTTCCTCAAATAGTGTTCCGGGAGCTATAATCACGTACTCTGCATCATCAATTTTATATCCCTTAGTAAAGACCCCATGCCACTGGCCAAATAATTCCTTATACTCTTCGCATATTTCGGGAAACTTCTTCTTTACATATCTCATACTTTCATCCATTGACCATGACATCTCGTAGTAGTGGTCAGGCGTCACAATGTTACCGTTGGTCACTGGATTATCGACATCAAGTTTCCAATGCCTTGCCTCGTACTTTGGTAAGAACTTGTCTACATCCTCCTCGTCATGTATCGTAACAGGCATCGATGTATGACTTAGAATAAAAGCATCGAGACATATGAATGCTGGAAGATAAATGTCCTCATCCTCACATAAGCGATAGGCCTGTATTACAGTATCATAGGCTTCCTGATTGTTTGAGGCATAAAACTGTATCCAGCCAGTATCTCTTTGAGACATACTATCTTGATGGTCGCTCCATATGTTCCATGGAGTTGCCATAGCTCTGTTCACCACGGCCATAACTATTGGGAGACGGGCTCTCGCAGCCCAGTGAAGCATCTCATGCATGTAAGCTAGGCCCTGACTTGACGTAGCAGTGAAGGCCCTAGCGCCAGCGGCAGATGCGCCTACGCAGGCGGCCATGGCACTATGCTCAGATTCTACCCTTATGTATTTTGCATTCATTAAACCAGTTTCCACGAATTCAGCGATTTTTTCAACTATCGATGTCTGTGGAGTTATTGGGTAAGCCGCCACGACTTCAACCCTAGCTGATTTGGCAGCGTATGCTACAGCGTAGTTTCCAGTTATAACAAGAGTTTTTTTACCCAACTTCTTCACCTTCCCTAACAAATGATATGGCCTTTACCTTGCATTCGTGCCAGCATATTCCACATCCCTTACAATAGCAGTAGTCAATCTCCGGATAACCATCGTCTCTGATTTTGATAGCTATGTCTGGACAGTAAAACCAGCAAAGTAGACATTTAACGCATTTATCATAGTTGATTACTGGACGGAATGTTCTCCAGAGACCTGTTTTACCCATACTTCCCTCAGTAGGCTTCGAAACTGGTAAAATAATATGGTCCTTAACCATGCCTTAAACCTCTCTAACCCTATCATAAGCTCTCTTAGCAGCTTCAACGTTTAACTTTGTCTTTTCAGGCCCCAGACTATCTATGAATTTGTTATGAACAGCTTCAAGTACACTCTCAAGACCTACGAGTGGCAATACTTTAGCAGCTGCACCTGTCATCGGAGTGTTTACCACAGGAATTCCTGCAACTAATAGATCTAGCTCCAAACTGATACTGGTTGCATCCACTATAAACACTCTTATGTCGTCTCTCTCTATCTTTGGAATTTCTCTTGAGTTCACAAGTAAAGTTCCATTCTCCTTTAAGCCCTTTGTCACATCAACTATCGACATTATTGACGGATCCAAAACGATCACTAGATCTGGTGAGTAGATTGCACTATGGACTAGGATAGGTTTTTTTGAAATCCTAGTGTACGCCGTAACCGGAGCACCTCTTCTCTCAGCGCCAAAGTATGGGAAGGCTTGGCACCATAGGCCTTCCAGAAAAGCTGCCTCCGCAAGAATTTGAGCGCCAGTTACTGCACCCTGTCCTCCCCTACCATGCCATCTAATCTCATATAGGCCATTGCTGATACGGGCCATAAAAGAGTCCTCTTCAAGGTGGTTACTTAAAATATCTATATGGAGCTTAAATAGTTTTCCTAAAATTCAACTTAAGCTTCGGCAAATAGGGATGCTTGAGTACATAGGCGTTTTCACCAGTGAATGCAACTAGTATGTCTGACCAAAATGCTAGGATGTTTGAGGCAGTCAAGTGAAGTTTTCCAGATTCAGGATCAGATGTTAGAAGTGAGGTTACAATTACCCTTGAGCGTGTCTCACGTGCAAAAATTTTCAGTAAACCCATTTGATTATTCAGCTCATGCGTCTTTTCGATACTACTGCAACCAGATATTGCAACTCGGTAATGATAGGTTATAGGATCCACTACAAGGGTATCAATCTTTGGAGAAGATAATCTTGTTACTATATTGACAACGAGTCTACCCTGACCACTAAAATCATGCGTTTGAAATATTATAATATTCTTTAAAATGCTCTTTGGGATGTTGCCTCTTGATTGTATCGAAGACGATATACCTCTAGATATGTCCCCTGCACAGTCTATACACACTACTAGTCCATTTTCCGCTCTCTTGAGTATTAGATCGATTAATAGACGGGATTTAAGTACTCTAGACTCGAACGCAAACAGCGTAAGAAGCGATCTCCCTATTAAAAAGTTATTCAAGATAGGCCACTCTAATAGGATACTTCTGTCGATAAAATTTCTCCCCCCAAAACCTTCTTTGCAGCTTTACTAACTTGTTCTCGGTACTCATCGAAGGTGTATACTCTCAGAATATCAAGAAAAGTCCTTAGAGATCTGGTCAGTATAGATAGTTCAGAGGATGGAATTCTCTGATATTCTCCCTCTCCGACTTCAAATACTATGTAGAGATCGGAAAGTGTAGTTGATCCAGGGTAGTATGGGAATGATGGGAGTGTAGGAGTGTCTATAACGACGGGAACGTCTTCATCCAATCCCGCCTCCTCTTTTATTCTCTTCTCGACACTTGAGAGAAGTAGCCTACTTGTGAGTATGCTAACTTGAGCCCTATCCTCAAAATGGAACACTCTTTCATACGCTGCTTTAAGGAGCTTCCTTCTCCTCAACATGTCTACATATTCTCGGCTTTTTCCGCCTATCTCATACATTTTTGAGAAGACGCTTATATCAGTCAACGTTAAAAAGTGCTCTATGTCATCTACCTCAGTTAATCCTAGCTCTTCATCACTTGCACGCATTGCCATAAGAAGCAAAATTTCAGCACTTCTCACGGACCTATGATAGTATACAGCCTTAAACATCTCATACCTAGCTATAAAAAAGCTTTCGATGGACGGAAGTGCAGCCTGCTTAACTGCTAGGTGTGTATCCACAACTACGGTCGAGTTTATTATCCTATAAGCGTCCACTTGGCGGCCGTATTCAACGCCTGTAAAGTATGAATCCCTCAAAAGATAGTCTATCTTATCTGCGTCAAATATACCTGCTATAACTTGATTCACGTACGTGGGGAGCTTCTTGTTTCTTCCCACGGCCAATGTGGAAATTTCACGTGGATTGAAGCCGTGATCGCTTAATTTGTCAGCAATTTCACTTTTAGCGACCACTCTCTGACCTATGTCCTCATGCGTTAGTTTCCGTTTTTCATATAAGAGCTCCTCATAGTTATGTGAAAACGGGCCATGACCAACATCATGCAGTAAACCTGCTAGTCTAAGCATTTGAATAAAGTCCTCCTCGATTTCCCCTAAGCTATACAGTCTTTCAGCAAATTTTCCAGCCAAATGCATTACACCAACTGAATGACAAAATCTTGAGTGATCAGCGCCAGGGTATGTGTATTCCGCCCCAGCTAACTGCTTTATAAATCTTAATCTCTGTACAGGTAGTGTATCTATGATATCCCGTTCACAATCTGATATTGGAATGTAACCATGCACAGGGTCTTTTATTTCAGTTACGAATTTCATCGCTATCAAGAGAATATTATTAAGATTTTTATCTTTATTAGTTTCCGCTTTCTTCTATGCTTTCAAGCTTTTTCAGTGACTTTATAGCTTTTAAAGCTGCAACAGCAACTAAAATACATCGCAGAACTTCAATTGCCTTACGCGTATCTCTCATGTTTCTCAACATGCTTGTAGAATCTCTAATGAATCTTAGGAGGTCAGCTTCCACTTCATCCAAGGATGGCCTTTCCGTTTCAATAGGTTTTTCCTCTTCCATACAGACATAGCAAATCTTTTTACCCTCAATCTCCATTAGAGGGGAACCGCATTTAGGACAAGTTTCCGATAATAGCTTAGCTCCTTTAAACAAGGCTTCAGCCATCTTTTTTATTGCAATCTCTCTAGATTCCGGCTTAGCCATATTCCCACATGTAAGTAACGTTAAGGAAGAGAATAAAATCTTTCTTCAATAGTGTATCGAGAATTTTTATAGTTTAAAGCGTGATATATTTATGGCTTTAAGTGTATTAACAAAACTAAACGGTATTATAGTAAGGTGACTCACGATGACAAATCAAAATATAGAGCAGGCAAAAACCATTTTACGCGACATAAGCACAAGCCGATCCGTTCCAAGGAACATCAGGAGACTGGCTGAGGAAGCCATACAAATGCTAGAGAATGAAGAGTATACGATTGATATAAGAATATCGAATGTGATTTCAATGCTTGATGGAGTCACTCAGGATCCAAACATAGCGCTACCAACAAGAGTGAAAGTATGGCAGATCATAACCTTGCTCGAGGAAGCTCAAACACAGTTGACAAAATGAACTAAGCATTCCTGTTTAGAAGCAAAATAATTCTAAATCTAACCACATGATTTTTCTGGAAAACCTAGAGCCACCCAGCGTATTTATCTAGAGATGCGGGGGGTGGGATTTGAACCCACGAAGCCCTACGGCAGCAGGTCCTGAGCCTGCCCCCTTCGGCCAGGCTCGGGAACCCCCGCTTTAAAGTTAAAAGGAAGTGATGCTCCGGCCGGGATTTGAACCCGGGTCTAGAGGGCGAGAGCCTCTGATGCTTGTCCGGGCTACACCACCGGAGCATCTCTTACGTGGGCCCGGCCGGATTTGAACCGGCGACCACCGGGTTATGAGCCCGGCGCTCTACCAGGCTGAGCTACGGGCCCTATGAGGCTTTCTTGAAGCTCGATAATATCATTTAGCTATCATATACATAAACTTTTTCGCGTTATTGTCAGCATTAGCGAAGTATTAGTGGGAAAAGTGTTAAGATAGAATTGGGTACAGCTACTACTGAACTTATACGAGGTGGTAAGAATTGGATGAAGCTTTAAAACCTATGATTAATGGTAGAATGTATCACATTTACTGTCGCGAAGGAGATATTGCACCATATGTATTATTGCCAGGGGCTCCTGAGAGATCAGATCTAATAGCAGAGTTTCTAGAAGATGCAAGGCACATTGCAAAACATAGGGAATACAACATATATACAGGATATTATAAGGGAGTTCCTATTTCAACATGCTCTACGGGAATTGGAGGTCCATCTTTGGCAATTGCAGTTGAAGAACTACTCTGGGTAGGTGCAAAAGTTTTCATCAGAGTAGGAAGCAGTGGCTCTATAAGGAAGGAAATAAGATGTGGAGACCTAGTAATATCCAAGGCCGCGGTGAGAATGGATGGAACAAGTTACCAATATGCCCCTGAAGGTTATCCCGCATCTGCCTCTCCTCTCGTGGTAACCATGCTGGAGAATGCTGCAAAGAAATTAGGCTTTAGATATCATGTTGGAATAACGTGTACAACGGACAGCTTCTATGTTGGTCAGGAAAGGCCGGGTTTCAGTGGATATTTACCCGGCAAGATGAAAGGGCTAATAGAAGAGTTGAGGAAACTTAACGTATTTAATTTTGACATGGAAACGGCCACACTTTTTGTCCTAGCGAACATATATAATGTCCACGCGGGCTCTATATGTGCTGTGTTTGCAAATAGAGTAACAGGTGAATTTAAAACTGTAGGTGAAGGAAAAGCTATTAGAACAGCTCTTGAAGCTGTAGTGATGCTTGATGAAGTTCTCAACTTATCAGAAAGATAAAAGGGACATACTAGGCAAACTTGCTAGAATAGCCTATGAAAGTGGCAAGTTAATAGGCCACGATGCACTTGAAAAGTTGAGTGAAGAAGAAAATCCGGAGGAGTTACTTAAAGAGTTGATTGAAGAAACATCTGAAGAAATTATTCTCCTAGAGACAGTTGAAAAATTTCTGGAATCCAAGCATCCTCCAGCTACAACAGGTAAAAGAGTAGAAGAAATTCCTGCGAAGGAATACGACGCCGAAATCGAAATCATAAAAGATCCCAGCAGAGAGGGTTATGGAAATCTCGATGCAGATAATTATGTTGAATACTACCGGTCTAGACTCAGAAAGATAAGAACAATTTTTGCACGGAGAGGTATAAACATAACTGCCCGAACAGATACCTTGGCAAGACTTTCAGATAGAAGAGATGTGAGTATAATAGGAGTAGTGTTATCCGTAAAAGAGACCAGGACTGGAGGATATATCGTTGAGATATCTGACGAAGAAGGGACTGCCACTCTTCTCTTCAAGAATAATAGATTATCTGGGAACAGGTGCCCTTATGTTCTTCCAGGATATGTGATTATGGTTCATGGCGTGAAAGCAGGGGATATGGTGATAGTAAACGAGTGCCTGCTTCCAGACATAATACAATATGAAAGGCGTACAATTCCGTATCCGCTTTCGATAGCATTCACATCAGATTTCCACATAGGAAGCAAGTATACATTGCAAGATGCCATCGAACGATTTCTGAGAACATTGAATCTTGACTGTCGAGCAAAAATTAGGATGCAAATGGCCAGGGTTAAATACCTTCTTGTAGCAGGAGACCTGGTTGATGGGATAGGGGTGTACCCTGGCCAAGAGAAGAATCTCATTATAAAGGATGTGGCAAAACAATACGAGGAATTTGCGAAGATAATTGAAAAGGTTCCAGACTATATTGAGGTTATAATAATACCTGGAAACCATGATGCAACTTTTGACCCTCTCCCTCAACCGCCTATACTCAAAGAGTATTCTGATATACTCCTTGAGCGGAGGAAAATAGTTATGTTAGGTAATCCATCAGTAATATCGCTACATGGGATAAAAGTGCTGATGTATCATGGTCAAAGCTTTGATTCACTAGTTACTTTGAACCCTAACTTAACTTACGAGGGAGTGGACAAGATTTTGGTTGAAATTGCAAGAATAAGACATTTAGCACCTGATCATACACAGACTCCAGTTCAGCCTCTTCCGGAGGATACCTTGGTTATAGAGGAAGCCCCCCACATCATTCACACAGGTCATCTCCATAAGTTCGCAATAACAAGCTATAAAGGAGTTTTCATGCTCAACTCCTCAGCTTGGCAAAGGCAAACCGATTATCAGGCTAGAATGGGTTTGAAGCCGGATCCATGCAAGGTTCCGATTTTTGAAATGGATAATTGGAGATTTAACGTTCTTTCATTTATGTAGCCATTCACTTCTGTGAAAACTAACCCCTCTATTTCCACTGGAAAAATGAAATAAAGCCTTCTAAGGTTTCTTTTCCGGAAAAAAGGCCTGTAAACAAGTGAATGAAAGAAAAAAGACCAGAAATTCCTTATTTCATGAAAATAAGCAATATTCACGCTTATTCATATTCACAAATTTGCATGTAAAACTTAAAATGTGTGAACAACAATAGTAATAGTGCCAATGGCCATCAGGAAACTAAAGATAGAAGTTCAGACCACGGACAATCAGACGATGACTTTAGCATATTCAGGTAGAATAACAGAAGAGACTATAGAGCACATCATAGCATTCCTTAAAGGATTAATTAAACCCAGAGAAACTGTGGAAGTTTTCAAACTAAGAGATCTTCCAATAGCCAGAAAAATTCAAATGATAATAGAATCCGATTTCAGAAGAAAGTGGTTCACATCAAGAGATCTGAAGAAAACTTACGAGGAAACCTTTGGAGAGTCTGTCAAGATCAGTACTGTATCAACGTACCTAGTCAGGTTATGGGAAGGAGGCTTTTTAGTTAGGAAGGGAAACAGAAATCAATACAGGTACAGATTGAATTGTTGACGGACAGACCCCTGTATTTCTACTGGAGCTTACACTTGCATACCTATATACCTTAATATAAGGATTAAGTTATTCAAAGAACTTTGAATGCAACTCATAAGAACTTTAAAACAAACTTTTTATTGGCAATTCTCTCTCTTCTAAAAGAGAGGGCCATTCGAATTTAGCATAAACAAAAAAGCAAAGACTACGGAGGGCCACTCCTCCAGTAGAAACAAAGGGGTGGGGCTTATCGCAGACATAAAGGATATATTCAAGAGATTCTACTCAGGATCTATGATATTCCGTGACCGTAGTGTGCTTAGACATGATTTTATTCCTGATAAACTTCCCTGTCGTGAAAAGGAGATTGAGGAACTTGCTTCAATCCTAGCTCCTGCACTTAGAGGGGAACTTCCTTCAAATGTTTTCATATATGGTAAACCCGGAACAGGGAAGACTGTCGTTGTTAGATATGTCCTCACTGAACTCATGGATGCAATGAAAGAACTTAAAGTAAACTATGTCCGATTGGGATATACCAACTGCAGGAGAGCGGGTACCCCTTACAGAGTTCTTTCAGAGCTTTGTGATACAATTGACGTAAAGGTTCCCTTTACTGGCCTTGCAACAGATGAAGTTTTCACTAGGTTTAAAAAGGGACTCGAGCGTAAAAGGTGCGTCTTTATAGCTGTTCTTGATGAGATAGATGCTCTCATAAGAAAAAATAGGGATGCCGGAAATGAGGTTCTATATCGGCTGACACGTATAAATGTTGACCTTAAGAAGAGTAAAGTATGTTTCATAGGTATAACAAATGATGTAACTCTTAACGAGTATCTCGATGGTCCGGTTCTTAGCTGCTTATCTGAGAGGGAGCTTGTTTTTCCACCATATGATGCTACACAACTATCTATAATCTTAAGGGAGCGCGCCAAGCTAGCTTTCCGTGAGGGAGTTGTAAGTGAGGACGCTATAAAAGTATGTGCTGCACTAGCCGCTAGGGAGCATGGAGACGCTCGAAAAGCACTTGATCTTTTGAGGGTGGCAGGTGAAATAGCTGAGCGAAAAGGAGATTCTATGGTCTCCGAGGAACATGTTTTAGAAGCTCAAAAGGAATTAGAGTATGGCCATCTTTTTGAGGCCATTAAAAAACTTCCGTTACACTCTAGGCTTGTGCTTCTGTCAGTGTATTTGCTAGAAAAAAGGACTCATAAAATATTCACGGGAGATGTTTACAGCAAATATGAAGATATCTGTTCCATGCTTGACATGTCTCCATTATCCCAGAGAAGGGTCAGTGAATTGATAAATGAACTTGATAGCATGGGAATTCTGAATGTCAGGGTAGTTAGCATGGGGAGATATGGGAGAAGCAAAAAAATCAGTATAGCTTGCAACAAAAAAGTTGTAAGGGATGTTTTATCAGGAGATGAATGGTGTTCTGTAGTCTTGAACCCTTAAATCTTCCTTTTCTCTGCATCTATTCCAGCTTGGAATGCCTTGAGATTCACTTCAAGATACTTTTGTGGAACGTTCTCTTCGATTGCTTTTTCAAGGCTTTCACTTTTTAATGGAAGTTTCCCAGTGGAAAATGCTGCTCCAAGCATTACAATGTTCTCCGTTATCGTTGGAAGTTTATTTTCTTTGAGGATTTTGTAGGAGTCAATGATATAAACTTCCCCTACATTTCCCTTAAGGTGTTCAATTTCTTGCTCAAGTGAGGGATACTCTGCTTCTCCTAAAGTAACTGAAAGCGGATGTATCTCCGTTAAGCTGAGGACAACCGTGGTTTTCTGAGATAAATATTTCAAGTGTCTCAGGATTTCGATGCGCTCTAGACTAATGGCCATGTCAGTTTCTCCGTAGGGAATTATCGGCCCATAGACATCTCCTATTCTAACAGTGGATATCACGGACCCTCCTCTTTGAGCCATCCCATGAACTTCCCCAGTGTAAACTGTATAGCCTTCAAGCATTGCAGCTGTTCCGATTACGCGTGTAAGCAATAATATGCCTTGGCCTCCAACTCCACATACTAACAGGTTATATCTCATTTCACCTCACCTATAGCGTTAAATGGACACACTTGGGCACAGACTCCACATCCAACGCATAGCCTCTCATTTATATGTGCTTTACCATCTTTAACGGTTATTGCTGGGCATGCAAACTGTTTGACGCAGAGCATGCATCCTCTGCATTTCTCCTTGTCGACACGATATGGTTTTATCTGCTTGCCTTCTTTGATCTTTCTCCTTACTGAGAGTAGTGCACATTCTCTTCTTGCGATGATGACTCTTACTCCACTCGCGTTTAATGCATCTCTGAAGGTTTCTTCTAGGGTGCGGAGATCATATGGATCTACTGTTTTTACATATTTGACACCGCATCCCTTAACGATGTTTGAAATCTTGACTTCACTTGTTCTCTCACCTAGGCCAGTGATCCCTGTTCCTGGATGTGGTTGGTGGCCTGTCATGGC
>DRAE01000043.1 GCA_011041895.1 Candidatus Bathyarchaeota archaeon | reverse complement strand
TTCTCATTATAGTCTATCACTACAATTGCAGGAACTCTTTTTATAAGCATGTTCTTTGCACATTCTTGAACGCTGCTCTCCTGGTAGCATGTCAGAAGAGGATACATGAACTCTTTGCATGGCTTGTTTGATGGTGTAAGCACCTTTTTCGTGATGTAAAATATAGAATCTGGATCCCATCCTCCCACGTCGCCTGATGGCCCTATGAGACTTGAAGTCTTTTCAACGGTTACTCTCTCGCTTCCTCGTAGAATTGCCGGATAATCTAAGGTTCCTGCTAGCTTGCCATGTTCATCTATCAGAATTGCACATGTACTTTTGTCAATGTCCATTATCCTTTTGGCTAAGTAGAGTGGAGTTCCCCACCATATCGTTGAAAATGGCTCAACCTCCGCTAAATCTTCTACTGTAACCTTAGTAGTTAGTCTAAGGATAACTTTCGCTAAGAGCTCCCAGTCAGTTATCCCGCCTATCACTTTATTATTCTCATCAACTACTGCAGCACTTGACATACGATGTTCAATAATTTTCCTTAGAACGCTCTTTAGGTTATCTCCAAGCTTGAATGCAGGGGCATTTTTATCTAGGAGAAGTTCCCAGTGCTCCTCTGAGGCTTGCCTCATTAAAGTTGTACACCTAAGCAGCCCCCTGTATGTTCCATTTTCATCAGTGACTATTAGATCACCTACGCCTGAATGCATTAGCTCATCTAGCATTCTGTCGTATGAAAGTCTGTCCGTCACTATTGGGGGGTTCCTTGCTAGGTAGAATTCATTCAGCTTCAAGTCTGCATCACCTTACAAATAAGAAACTTAGAAGGGTCTCTAGGGAAATTCCTTATATATCTTACATTTTTCTTTTATATCTTTATTTCTACGGTCCCAAGTACCTGTAGGCGTCTTCGACTGTCTCAAAGCAGTAGTGAAGTTTCGTATACTCTTTCCTAAATTCAGCCACATCCTTTGCAACTTTATCGACATCCTCGCCTTTAACGACTACCCTTGCTATGAACTCAGCTATGTCCTCCATTTCTGACGGTCCCATGCCAAGTCTTGTTACTTCGCTTGTTCCAAGTCTGATTCCTCCTGGGTGCATATAGTTTCTTCCTTCTCTTATATCCCATGGAAGCAGGTTTCTGTTGACTATTATGTTAGCACTCTCCAACTTCTTTTCAAGAGTACCGCCATCGCCATATTTTGTAATGTCCACAAGAAGTACATGGGACTCTGTGAACCCTTTTTCCTCGCCTAGCACATTTAACCCCCTTTCATAAAGTGCCTGTGCTAATGCTTTTGCATTTTTCACAATGGCTCGGGCATAGTCTTCACCAAAGGCCTTTATTTCAGCTAACGCTATTACAAGAGCTGCAATGCTATGCAGATGGTGATTACTTACAAGTCCTGGGAATACTGCTCTCTTAATAGGTTCAGCATATTTTTCATAGGCAACTATAGCTCCACGCTGCGGCCCTGGAAGAGTCTTGTGCGTGCTCATAGTCATGGTATCTGCACCTTCCCTCAAGGGATCTTGGAAAATCCCTCCTGCTATTAGCCCTGCAACATGTGCTGCATCATAGTTCACAATTATATCATATTCCTTTGCTACATCTGCAATCTCTTTCACAGGATGTGGAAATGGGAATACGCTCCCCCCGAACATTAACAACTTTATTTTTTTACCTTTCTCAAAGCTTCTTCTAATTTTCTTTATTGTTGCATCAGGGTCTATGTTTAGCTCTTTTTCATTGTATGGGAAATATGTTACCCTTAAGCCATGGACTGCCCCTGCAGTTCCACCTATTTTTCCTCTTCCCATACTTATATGGCCACCACATGGTATTGATAATGCCATCATTCTGTCTCCGGGTTTGGTAAACGCTGTATAAATTGCAAGATTAGCTACCACTCCTGATATAGGCCTCACATCCGCGAACTCTGCCTTAAAGATTTCTTTCATCAAGTCAATAGCTAAAAGCTCCATTTCATCGATGTATATGCATCCTGCATAGACTCGTTCACCGGGCCATCCTTCAGCGTATCGGTGTCCAAAGTCACATGTCATGGCCATCCTTACTGCAGGTGATGAGACGTTCTCGCTTGCTATCAAATTTATCGTTTGATGCATCCACTCATGATGTTTCTTCATAAGTTCAATCGCTCTTTTATATTCTTCGCTCACATTCACTCCCTCCGCTAAATATAAATCAACTGTTAACCTATTGTATTTAACTGTAAGAATAGGTGACTAAAGTTGATAGAAATACGTTTTCATGGTAGAGGTGGCCAAGGAGCTTGGACTGCCGTACAGATACTTGCAAGGGCCGCCATCAGGGAAGGCATGTATGTCCAAAGCTTTCCAGAGTTCGGTCCTGAAAGAGAAGGGGCTCCCATAAGAGCATATGCCAGAATATCTAAGGAACCCATCAGGATACACTGTGGAATCTATAACCCAGATATCGTAGTAGTTTTAGACCATACCCTACTAAAGAGTGTCCCCGTCACAAGCGGGTTAAAGGAGAATGGAGCACTAGTTCTAAACATACCCGAGAAGTATCTTGAACAATACATTGACAAGATGAAGGGTCCACACGACATATGGTTCCTAGATGCCACAAGCCTAGCGGTTAAAATTCTAGGCAGAGGTATCACAAATACTGCTATGTTGGGTGCACTGCTGAAGGCCAGAGAAGTAATACCATTGAAAACAATGCTTGAGACGACGAGAGAGATCTTCCTCGAGAGATTTTCAGAGGAGATAGCTAGAAAGAACATTGAGCTTATTAAAGAAGCTTACAAGGAGGTTAAGAAAGTTGAGTGAAGATCTTGCCAAGCCCGGTTGGAAGCAGATTCCGATAGCTGGGGTTCCATTCAAGAAGGCAACGGAATATCATACTGGGGACTGGAGAACATTTAAGCCGGTGATTGATCAAAGTAAGTGCACTAAATGCTTAACATGCTGGATCTTCTGCCCAGATGACAGCATTGTCTGGGATGGCAACACCGTACAAGTGGACTACCGCTATTGTAAGGGATGTGGAATCTGTGCAGAGATGTGCCCTGTTAAAGCTATAACGATGGTTAAGGAGGAGTGAAGGAAGATGATGCTAGCTCTAAATGGTGATGAAGCTGTTGCATATGCCGTTAAACAGTCAAATGTCGACGTTATAGCGGCGTTCCCAATAACTCCCCAAACCATAATAGTGGAGAAACTATCCGAGTATGTTGCAAACGGAGAGCTCAAGGCATACTATGCTTGCGCAGAATCGGAGCATTCGGCAATTTCTATGATCGTTGGAGCGTCAGCAGCAGGAGCTAGAACGTTCACAGCCACGTCAGCAAATGGACTAGCCCTGATGCACGAGATACTATATATTGTATCTTCCCTTCGTCTGCCAGTTGTCATGGCCATCGTCAACAGAGCGCTAAGCGGCCCGATAAATATACACACAGATCACGGAGACAGCATGGCTGAGAGAGACGCATGCTGGATTCAGATATATTGTGAAGACGCACAGGAAGCATATGACACCGTGATACAAGCTTTCAGAATAGGCGAAAACCATAAGGTTCTTCTTCCAGTAATGGTAATGCTTGACGGCTTCCTAATCAGCCACACAACTCAAAACGTGGACGTTTTAGAGGATGAAAAAGTAAGTAACTTTGTCAAGCACAGGATTCCAGCTGAAATCGAGGTATTCGGCAAGAAAGTTCCACTAACACTAAATCCTGAAAATGAGGTTCCCTTGACATTTGGGCCTTTAGACTTATGGGATTACTATTTTGAGCATAAGCGTCAACAGGAGGATGCAATGGAAAAGTCGCGCGAGGTTATAAGGAAGGTTCATGATGAGTACGCTAAGATTAGTGGAAGGAGCTATGGAAATGGGTTCATAGAGACATATAACATGGATTCAGCCGAGTATGCATTCATATGCCTAAGCTCAACAGCGGGAACAGTCAAGTCATTGATCGACAAGCTAATCAGCAAGGGAGATGATAAATTAGGGCTTGTACGAATTAGAACATTTAGACCATTCCCATATGAGGAACTTCCAAAGGCGCTTGAGGGAGTCAAAGGGGTGGCTGTGCTTGACAGAAGCGGTGCCTTCGGAGCAATGGGAGGCCCCGTGTACAATGAGGTTAGATCCGCCCTCTACGACTCCGATGTACATCCATTCATCAATGGTTACATCTATGGCCTTGGTGGAAGAGACATGACCATGGAAATGCTGAAATCCATCTACGATGACTTAGTTGAAACTGTAAAATCTGGAAAACCAAAGAGGAAGATTGAGTTTGTAGGGGTGAGAGAATGAGTTGGATAAATTTGCGTGAGCTAGCTAAAAAAAGAAGTTTATTCACATCAGGCCACAGACTATGCGCTGGCTGTGCAGCTGGGATCATAGGTAGACTAGTTATGCATAGCGTTCCTGACCCAAAACATGTAGTAGTCGTTCATGCAACCGGCTGTTGGGAGGTCGCTGGCACCATATTCCCATATACTGCATGGGCGGTTCCATGGATTCACAATGCATTCGAGAACGCTGCCGCGACAGCTAGTGGTGTGGAGCTAGCGTTTAAGGCTCTCAAAGACAAGGGAGTAGTTAAAAAGGTTCCAGACATTATAGTCTTTGGTGGCGACGGAGGCACCGTGGATATTGGTCTCCAGTCCCTAAGTGGCGCTATAGAGAGGGGTCACAATTTCCTCTATGTCCTTTATGATAACAATGCCTACATGAACACTGGTATCCAGAGATCAGGTGCTACTCCACGTTACGCTTGGACGACAACTAGTCAAGTTGGAAAAGTCATACCAGGGAAGCTAGAGGCTAGAAAACCAATTGCCAACATAATAGCTGCTCATGGAAATGCATATGTTGCGACAGCGTCACCTGCTTATTGGCGTGACTTAATGGAGAAGGCGCGCAAGGGAATAGAATACAAGGGCCCAGCTTTCATACATGCGATAAGCCCATGCTGCAGAGGATGGAGATTCCCGCCGAACATGACTATAAGGGTTGCTAAACTCGCTGTTGAAACCTGTGCATTTCCATTATGGGAATATGATCCTGAAACTAGAGAATACAAACTCTCACCGCCAAGTCTCGCGATAGCTAAAAACCCGAAGCTAAAGAAACCTATCGAGGAATATCTCAAATTGCAGGGGCGATTTGCTCACCTATTTAAGCCAGAGAAAAGAGAAGATTTAATCGCAAGGATACAGGAAGACGTAGATAAAGAATGGAACCAGTTACTTGAACTTTGCGGTATAACCTAAATATTTTTCTCACTTTTTATTTTTTGAAATGTCTCGCCGAGAACGTAGGGAGAGAAGAGCAAAGGGGCCTGCATCCAGCGCAGGCCTACTAAGATTCTACGAGGAAGAAAGTTACGGATTCAAGATTTCACCATATTTTGTCGTAGCTCTAACTGTAATACTGATGACTATCGTGATTCTTGCTAACGTTTTTGGGCCTAAAACAATTACACCATAGAAATGGTCAAGGCTTTTGTATCGTACTATAAAAGCATACCTCGCTCTATCAAACCGTCTCTATCTATTCTCTGTCTCCTTTTTTTCTCCTTTACATCCTCATATGTTGCAAGCTTAAAACACTTATCGCCAATACATGATTGGCTTTTTCTGTCAGCTGTTGTATCATGTCTATACTTACTGTTAAGTTTTGTATTCGGAAAGTTTTTGAGCGATAACGGATTAGATGTTAAGAGAGTTCTTACACTTTCTGTAATCTCATTAGCTATATTAGCGATTTCTCTAGCTCTATCCATGTTTATCGAGGCTTTATCTCTTATTTTCACAGTAGCATGTACTGTTTCCACATTCATATCTATGCTTGTTTTCAAGTTCATAGCTAGGTCGAAACTTTATATTTTGGAATCTATGGTTTTCATCGTTCCCGCATATATACTTATATGTGAAAAGGTGGCACCACTTTCATTCGTTTTTGCAGTTCTCTCAGCTTTGCTCGCGCTCAAATGGATGTGCTTGTCGATCGATAAACTAGGGTATGCGATTTCCCCTTTTCGCGGGACAGATATTGTCTATGCCTTTCTCGACAATTGGATCCATCTGAAACGTTCTGCGTTAAACATGATATTTTCATCGATGGGGAAGCTTAAGGTTCTTTTCTGTGACCTGTTATATTTCAAGAGAGGTAAAGACGCCATTGCCTGGATAAATTTTTGTATACATTTCGGCCCATTCAGAAATGTGGGTTCAAGCGATATACCAGGCTTCGTCATAAAGCGTCTTGAGTCAAACAACTTAAAGTGTATAGTGACCAAGGGGCCTTCTACACATAATGAAAATGTTGTTTCACCGGGATTTAGGCGACATTTGTGGATGGAACTTGCAAGAGCTATTCTCATATGCGAAAAGAAATCTAGAAAAGTGCCGATGGGGGTTACTGAGCTTAGAAGTGATTGCCTGAACTCCCTTTTCATATCCCTAGGTGGGCATATCCTCTGTGTAATGGAGCTTGACAGGGATATAAACGAGGACTTGCCCTTCACCGTGCAAAAACTTGTTGAAGCAGAGATAGGTTCACCTGTTACCGTAGTAGACGCACATAACTCGACAACTCTTCTTGAGGAGCCATATCCCTTCTCTAAAACGTTTACTGAAAAGGAATACAATGCACTTATGAACGTTCTTGCTAACTATAGGAAACGTGTAGGCTCTATCAAGTTATCTGAGAAATGTAAAATAGGCTTTGCCAAGTTAAATATTCCTACACATTATGAGAAGGGGCTTGGTCCCGGAGGTATTAGGAGTTTTGTCCTAGATATCGATGGAAAACAATTTGGCATGGTAGTAATAGATGGGAATAATATTCTGAGGGATTATAAAGTCAACCTTTCAAAAGATCTAAAACGCAGATACGGTTTTGAGTTCAAGATTATTACCACGGATACACACATTCTCGACGGTAGAAATCCTGCTTATAAATATGTTCCAGTTGGCATCAAAATATCATACGAGGAACTACTCAAGGAAATAACTGACTGCGTTGACAAGGCGATAGAAGATCTTTCACCGTTCAGATTTTCGGCGTGCAGAATCTACTTTCCAGTTATAACAATGGAAGGATGCTTTGATAAACTTGAATTTTTCCTAGTTGAGTCGTTAAAGAGACTAAAATTATCATTTATCATGCAAGTTGTATTGGCTCTTCTCCTTTCTACATTGCTATTTTTACACTAATTGCATACATCAGTATTGCTATAGCTGTGAAAATGAATATTGTGCCTAGTACAAACATCTTAAGTGCATAATCTCTGTTGTATATGTTTTTGGAGCCTATATGGTACATATATAATCCAGATATTCCCATAATGCATGTAAACATTATAAGTATGGTTTCAGCGACTGTTTGGCCCCATACGCTAGGGTATATTGGATAAACTATATGGTAAAATAGAGGTTCTTCCATCAGCACATACACTCCACCGCTTAGCATGAAGACGTACACTGCTGCTATCAGCATAACATAAATGTAGTCGGGGACCTTCATCCTTGCAATTTTTCTCTCGAACGAGTACAGCTTTCTATCCAGCTTGTATGAGAGAAAATTAATTTTTCTTTTCAGTTTCTTAAGTTTTTCCTTCATGCTTCCCTCTCCGGATGCCCTCTATTACCTCTTTTATCCACTTACCTGTGTATTTGTTATTATAGACTACATCCAAATATTTACTCCAAGTAATGTTTTTCTTTCTTTTTCTCCATTCATTATATCCACTCTTCAGTCTCTCATATGCTAACCTATGATATTTACAGTATAGGCTTTCACTTTCTCTTAGTCTATCACAAATTACACATTTTTCCTCTTGCCTGGGCACCTTATATTTGTGCAAAATACCCACTCCTTTCCCTTACTTACGCATGCTAAAAGCGGATATCCACAATACTTACATGTTTCATGTAGTGGTCGTATTCGCCCCTTCTGGGGTAAGGGTTGTGTAACGTCGCATTCACCAGTAGTTCTACCATAGCAGACTATGAATCTCTTCTTAGTTTTTTTAGATCGCACTATGAGAAGCTGATTCCCGCATACTGGGCACCTACCTATAGGTTTTCCCTCTACATGCGGCTTAAAATCCTTTCCAACTAGACTTTGTCCAATGTTTATTTCATTTTTCTTCATCTTACTAAGAACGCTGTAAAGCCCAAGTACAGTATTTGCTACGATTACTTTTCTATACTCGGATGTCAAGTATTCACTTTTAAGTTCATCTATTATTTGCTCGACATTTCTGGTGAGCTCCACTGAAAGTATTTCAGGGCAAATCTTAGATAGTATTTCAGATACCTTCATTCCAAGATCCGTTACCTCTATATTGTTTGGATTCTCCAGATACCTTCTGGAGAACAGTATTTCAATGATTTCAGCCCTTGTAGCTTTTGTTCCAAGCCCAAGATTCTCCATTTTTTTAAGAAGCGACCTTACATTGTATCTAGGCTTGGGCTTCGTATACTTCTCCTCTACCTCTACTCTTATAACTTTGAGTTTCATTCCCTCAACTATCCGTGGGAATGGTTTTTCAGTTACTTTCTTAAAGGGATAGATTTTGAGCCATCCATGATCAATGATTTCTACCCCCTTCAATACGAATAAATGCCCTTCTATGTCCAATAATGCTCTCGTCTCACTTTTGGTCATACTCCTATAACAACTTGCCAGAAATCTTCTCACGATAAGATCGTAAATCTTTCTGTCATTTCCCGACAGTTTTATATTTACTTTTTCTCCAGTAGGATGTATCGCCGGATGCGCAGGGTCTGTACCTTTCCCCTTTACAGGTTTAGGCCTTTTACTGTGTTCAAATATTTTCTGAACAAGGTCTCTGTATTCTCTCATTTCACCCAGTTTTTCTATTATTCCCTTAACGTCTATACTGTCGGGTATTTGTTCGCTTCCGGTTCGAGGATATGATATAAGAGCTTGAAGATACAGCTTTTCGGAGATTTCTAGTGTTTTTCCAGGGCTTATCCTATAGATTCTGTAAGCTTCTCTCTGTAACTCTCCTAAATTAAATGGTGGTGGAGGTCGTTCCTTAGTGACTTTTCTCTCGATTTTCTTTACAGTAGCATACTTATCTCTGATCTTTTTAATTTCTAAGGCCTTTTCCTCAGATTCGATGTTTCCTCCAGCATATTCGGCAACATATTTTACACCATTTATCTCCACTATGGCTCTCGCTTTCCAATAGGGCAGTGGAACATGAGTGTTTATATCGATTTCTCTCTCTGCTAGGAGTTTAAGCGTAGGGCCCTGCACTCTGCCAATGCTAAGTATCCTCTCTCGATCACCTACTCTTCTAAGAGATAGGGTTAGTGCACGTGAAAGGTTTATTCCAAAGATCCAATCGATCTCATGTCTCATTTTACCAGCTTCAATAACGGGCCAATCTAAAGTCTTTAATCTTCTATCGAAGGCTTTTCGCAACTCGTTTCTCGTTAGCGTTGAAAATATCATCCGGCTGCTTTTCTTAAAGTATTTTTCACCGCAAGCATATTTAACTACATTGTATCCTATTAAGCTTCCCTCTATGTCATAATCGCATGCGACTACTATTTCATCGACTTCCCTAGCTATTTTTGCTATAGCTTGAATAGTCTCCTTTATTCTTTCATTGTAACTCCTATCCTTTGGAGAAGTTCTCTCCCACTTTATGTTGTATACGGGGAATATCCATCCACCACTTTTCTGTACAATGTTATAAAGATGCCCCATAGCGTAGGCCACATATATTTGTTGCCCTTTAAAGGTTGTAGCATAAATTGGCGTTTTTCCTACTTTTACAATTCTAACTCCTTTGTCCGAGAGGGCGTATGCAATTTTCTTTGCAGCTGATGGTTTCTCAGCGATAATTAAAATTCTTCTCATGATCCCCACTTTTCTGTTAAATTTATTTTCAGCTTTTAATCTTCATATTATACTATGGTTGAAAAAATAGTTTGTGAAAAATGTGGCTATGTGTTATATGAGTCTAAGGAGTTGATCCCTCCACTCCAAGTGTATGAAAAATACAACGGAGTTTGCCCGAACTGCAAGAAGAAGCTTAATAGGAAACCCCTTAAGATAGAGATCAAGATAAACAAGTGATTCATCTCTCAGGATTTCAAAAGTATAACTTTCTGAAGGCACATTCATTTTCAAGCATTCTGAAGTCTGCAAGCTCCTCAGGATGTATTTTTTGGACAATATGCTTGAGGCCTCTTACGACTACTATTGGAATTTTTTCAATCCCCTCTCCCATGAGTATATGTGCCATATTTGATATCGTGTCTACCACGTTAATAGCAGTTATTTTCATTGTTTTACCGTATAGGTCTCTTTCACCTCTGTAATCGATGATAGGTTTAACATAGTGAAATCCTAAGCATATACCAACAGTTCCTCTTCTAAGAGGAAAGACGAAGCTATCACAAATTATAACCCCAACTTTTATGCCTTTCCTCATCAATATTCTCAAATGCACCGAGCGTGCAATCGAGTTAAGGTCCCTTGGAAGTATGGACAGTTTCCCTGGAGGTGCATTTGACACGTCTATTCCAGAGTTAAGTAAAATGTTATCACCCTTCATTGTAAGCATCCAATTGGAGAAAACATCCAATACTCTGTCAGCTTGTGAAAATGCGTATCTGAACGCTTTATCCCCCTTTATGAACAAATTAAGGCATGTACTAACAATTTTACTAGATATAACAAGTATGTCTCCTTCTTTCAAGCTTACGCTATTATGGTAGAGTGCTTCCTCGATTACTTTATGCAGGTTTTCACAAGGTTTTACTACTCTAGGCATTTTTAAAGGTATGAGCTCTACTCTCATTGTTAAAGACTAATATTGTTTGTTTGTCATATTTTTCTAACTACTCGGAGGTAGTTAAACGTGGGAAAGTTGAAGAAGACACACTTCTTTGATTGTTATAAAGATTCTTCTACGCTTATAGAGTTTGCTGGGTGGCTTCTTCCAGTATACTTTAAGAGCATCTCGGCAGAGCATATGTGCGTGAGAGAAAACGTTGGTTTCTTCGATGTGTCTCACATGGGGAGGTTTATCATAGAGGGCCCCGACTCCGAGAAATTCCTGAATTATATTACGACCAACAATGTAAGAAAGGTTAAACCAGGCTTCTGCCAGTACTCGCTAATGTGTAATGAGAAAGGAGGTATAATTGACGATCTGATAATCTACAGACTCGATTCAAGTATGTTTATAATGGTTGTAAATGCTGTAAATACTCTCAAGGACTTAAGATGGATTACATCCCATATTGGAGATTATGATGTTGATATCACGAATGTAACAGATAAAAGCTCAATGCTTGCTGTTCAAGGCCCATACTCCGAGAAGCTAATGAGCGAAGTTGGAATCGAAGTGAGTGACCTTAAAAGATTTGCATGTAAAAGCATCGACTGGAAGGATATTTCCCTGGTAGTCTCAAGGACAGGATATACGGGAGAGGATGGATTTGAACTTATTTTACTTGAGTCTTCCCCTGAATTAGCTGCACAGCTTTGGCATACTCTTATTGACAAAGGTAAATTGTTCAATGCTATGCCTTGTGGGCTTGGTGCTCGTGATTCGCTAAGAACAGAAGCTGGCATGGTGTTATATGGCAATGACATAGACGAGAATATAAACCCATATGAGGCAAAACTTGGATTTGTAGTTAAAACGAAAAAGGGTCCATTCATTGGAAGAGAGACACTAATTAAAATCAAAAGTTCCCCTCTCAAAAGGGTGAGGTCAGGGTTCATAATGGAGCGAGGAATAGCTAGGCACGGAGCTAAAGTCTACTCAGACTCTGAAAATATTGGATTTGTTTCAACAGGGGTATATTCTCCACTTCTCAGAAGATGTATAGGTTTCATGTATATTTCACCTGAAAAATCAATATTAGGTAACACCGTGTATATTGATGTCAGAGGTAGACGCTACCCTGCTAAGATATCAAAATGGCCCTTCTATGATGAAACAAAGTATGGATATAGGAGGAGTGTAGTTTGAGCAAGTATGAGGTAAGGCAAGATGTAATGTACACGAAAACTCATGAATGGGTAAAGTTAGAAGGAGAAAACATGGCAACTATAGGAATTACAGATTACGCTCAACAGAAACTTCACGAGATAGTTTATGTAGAATTTACAAAGAGTCCAGGTGATCAAGTCTCGGCAGGGGACACCGTAGCTATTGTAGAATCCATAAAGACGTCTGCTGAAGTTTACACTCCCATAAGCGGTGAAATCGTAGAGGTAAACACTCGTCTAGAGGAAGAACCTGAGCTAATAAACAATTCACCATACGATGATGGATGGATTGTCAAGATTAAATCCCCGTCAGCTAAGAAAGATTTAGAAAAATGTCTATCTCCTCATGAATATGAAAAAACAATAGCGGAAGAAAAGTAAAATGAATGTCAAAAATATTGCTGCCATAGTGATGAGAAAGATTAAAGGTTTGCGTCAAATATCTAGAAAAGAGATAAAGGAGAAAATCAAGGAAATACCCTACTGGATATCGGAGGCCTCTCTGCCAATTAACAGAGACTCGCTACTCACGTTGATTATACTCTTGATGATATGTAGCATAGCTGCATTGATTAGATTACAGCCACTCGAATGGGGTGCATTTCTAGGGGCGTATGACCCTCATGTACAGTACATGGCTACGAAGTATTTGATCGAAAAAGGCTTAGGAGCATACTTCCACTGGCATAATCAAATGGCATGGTATCCATATGGGCAGGATATGTGGAAAGCCCTTTATTTAGGAGTTCCATTCACAACAGCGATCCTGTACATGATCGTTAAGTTATTCATTCCTGAACTTAGCATATACACATTCTGTGTCTATATACCAGTGTTCTTTGGATGCCTTACAGTATTAGCGGCTTTTTTCCTAGGAAAAGAGGTAGCTAATAGAAATGTAGGGTTATTGACAGCTTTTCTGCTCGCTATCCTCCCAGCATATGTATCAAGAACTACACTGGGCTTTTATGATAATGAATTTCTAGGAGTTTTTCTTCTCACAATGATTTTCTTGTTCATGGTCAAGGGAGTTAAACCTGAAAACGCCGATAAATCTCTTAGATACGGAATCATAACTGGGCTTCTCTTAGCATATCTTGCAGCCAGCTGGGGTGCCTTCCTCTTCGCATTTAACTTGCTTGCATTATCTATTCTCACATTAATAGTATTTAAACGATACCAGCCATTTCTGACAGTATACTACACCTCCGCTATACTCATAGGTTGTGCTCTTGCAGCCCTAGTTCCGAGAACAGGACCTCAACTACTACTCTCTGCAAACCTTTTAATTCCATACTTCACGTTGATCCTGCTATGGATCATAGAGCTTACAAGGCATCTTCCCATACCATTCTCACTACAGATCAGAACTGTAATAATAGGGATAATAGTGATCTCATTAGGGTTGGGAGCTCTATACTTAATAGGCTTGATATTTGGGCTTCCATCTAAATTCTGGGCTGTTATAAACCCCTTCTTTAGAACCCAGATACCTTTAATAATGTCTGTAGGAGAACATCATCCGTCACCGTGGGCTGTTTTCTATGCGCAACAGGGAATGGCCTTCCTTTTCGCTCCTATAGGAACTATCTTGTTGATGAAGAGGAGGCGTAACGAGGATCTTGTTGCAATTGTATATGGTCTCCTTGCTTTATACTTTGCTTCATCAATGGTTCGTCTGCTTCTGATACTGGCTCCTGCAGTTGCCTTCCTAGCAGCGTATGGATTTTACAGCATTGCAACTCCAATAATTGATGCTTTCAGGGCAAAGCCAGCGATCATAAGTCCTAGGAGAATGCGAGTGACTCCTATCATTGAAAAGGAATTTCTCTCTCTATTCCTAGCCTCACTAATTGCGATTTCCATGTTGACAACATTCTATATGCCAAACTTTGTTGACCAGGCAAGATATCCTGTTACAATAGCTTCGTCAGCAATATCAGCTCGCGGATACTACAATGACTGGCTAGAAGTTCTAATGTGGCTTAGAATGAACGTTCCACCAGGAACGGTTGTAGCAAGCTGGTGGGACTATGGATACTGGTTGCAATCAATGGGAGAAAAAACTACGCTAGTTGATAACGCCACATCAAATTCAACACAGATTCACATGGTGGCCAAAGCATTCATGTCAACCGAGGAAGAGGCTCTAAAAATATTCAAGAGATACAATGTGTCATACGTCGTGGTCTTCATAACAGTGATCAGGGATAGACAAGGAAAATGGAGATTCTTAATGTTTGGAGATTATGGAAAGCTAAGATGGATCTGTGAGATTGCTGGATACAAGTGGGAAGACTATTGGGACTCTACTAAATCCATGCCAAAGGAGCCATTATATAACACGACGATATTCAAACTACTCATGGATCAGTATAAAGATGCAGTAAGAGACGTATACCAAGGGCAGGTTCAAGTATATCCGTTGCAGCTGTTCAAACTAGTGTACAAGTCAGAGCATGGGTGGGTGTTAGTGTACCAGCCATTATACAATAAACTTTATGAGTAGTAATTTCATTATTTCCCATACTTCATAAGCCTTCTATATTTTGCATACCTGTCATGCGGAGAAAACTTTGGTGGTATTGCTACTTTGAGCTTACCCCCACAGTAAGGGCACTTATCTTCCCTCATAGTATATCTTCCACATTCAGTACACTTCATGATTTCCTTTCTCAGGTTACCTTTCCGTCTTGAACTCTGCTTCAATGTTCATCTCCTTGGCAACTTTAAGCATCTCTAGAGCAACTTTCTTGAACGTTTGTTCTACATACTTAGGATTTTCATGAAGAACTCTAATTCTGTAAAGGGGAGGTGATATTACTGTAATTTCAACATTTTTTATATCTCTCTTTTCCAGATTTTTCTTACATTTTTCTAGGTAATCCATTATCTTAAAAACTCCATCCCGAGCTAAACTTTCAACTTTCACCTGATAAACTAGTGAAGTATAACTTGGCTTTACACGCTCCATGATCTCTTTCATTAGAATTTCTGCTATCTCATCGGCTATTCCAAGCTTCAACAGCACTGTTTTTCCCTTTCTTCTGGCCTCCTCTAATCCAATGTAGGGGTTTTCAAAGTTTTCATCTAAGAGGTAAAATACTCTTTTTATCTCAGATTCATAGGGTGTTCCTGTGAGCGCTAGCTCAACTATCTTGTAGGCTTTCTTTCGATCCTTATAGTCTTTCATTTTAAGCTGTTTTTCTCTCTCAGTAACATATCGCAGTGACAAATCAATGATGTCCTTATCCGGGTCAACGTTTATCACTCTGGCAACTACCTTCTGCCCTTCCCTTAGATAGTCTCTTACTCTCTTAACGTATCCTCTCTTTATCTCTGAGATGTAGATAAAAGCCTTCTTACCACTATACTCATCAAGCGAGACATAGGCCCCATAATCTGTAATTTCAGTAACAGTTCCAACAACTAACTCGTTAACTTCAGGCCATTTGCGGGGTATAGTCTAACCTCCAGCTACTCCATACCTTTCTAAAACCTTCACCCCTTCAAGGAGCTTGGCTTTTCCACCAGTTGGCTCGAGAAGTTGTTTTCCACAGACGAGGCATTTAACCCTAGTTGTAGCGTGACTGAATACTATTTGTTTTGAAGAGCATTGAGGGCACTCTATGCACATGAAATAGCTTCTAGGCATCGGTATCTCGATTTTTCTCTTTTTCACCAATTCGGTATCACCTCACTATCTCTAGTCGTTTGATTCTAATACCCTCTCTCTGAACAATTCTTCCACATTCAGTGCATTTGAGCTTTATCATTTGCTTCTTCGTGACCTTTGCTTTCTTACGCTGAATCGGCCTAGGCTGGCCTCCATATCCTTTCTTCTTTCTAGCATATTTTCTATTTCCAATAGCAAGTGTTCTACTCTTTCCGTGCGAGTACAGTGAGACTGTATGTATAGTATGTTTGAGGCATTTTGGGCAGTATGTTCTTATCTTTGCGGGAATTTTCATTATTCATCCACCTCTATTGGTTCTGCGTATCCTTTATCTATCAGGATTTTAGCATACATGTATGGTATTGCAGCTACATCCTCCTTTTTATATGGTCCATATGTCTTTAAGTCTATTCCAACTATCTCTTCCGGTATATCCTTTAGTATTCTCACTACTATAAGTTCTTTCTCTATATCAATTTCCCGTTTTAAAACATTTTTTCGTATTTGCCCTATAAACTTTTTAAGGTGAATTAAAAACTTCTTTTCTTCATCAGTCAAGTGCTCTTCTTCTAAGAGATTTTCTCTTCCAGTAATGGCATATATTGTTATCTTCAGTATCCTTAATTTCATGAGTTGCTCATAAGCAAGTGTAATTATTTCACGCTCTTTCTCGAGCAGTATCCTTCTCACATCATCTTCAGCCATTCGCTTGATTTTCTTATCTAGCCTTGCTAAATGCTCACCTACTTTAGACGTGAAATTTTTCTCTAACTTTAGTAAAGTCTCACTATCCCTTTCATCAGATAGCATTTTAAGTAGCTTCTCGTACATTTTCACTTATTTCATTCAAGAATTCCGCCATTTAAAAGCTTTACACATTCAAATCCACTTAGGAATACTGCTAAAGGAATTGGAATAGACTTGATTTGCCCCTCTCTATACGGCCCATAAATGTCATCATTGAAACTTACACTTCCAATGTCGCTTAGGAACTTGACCGTTATCTGAGGGGATGTCGGTAAGGCAAGGGCCTCTTTCGTAGGATCAAAACTCTCTAATTTGCTTATATCAACTTTTATCACTTTTAAACCAGTTTTTCCATGAAGCGTTCCCACTATCCTGGTCAATCTTGATATATCTGATGTAACGACACGGTCTACGTCCCCTCTCATCAACTCAACGGCCATTTCCAAAATCTTTTTCTTAGTTTTATCTGAAAGCTCATTCCATGTCCCTGAAAATCCCGTTAGAATCTCCTCTAGTATTCTTCTACACCTCTTATCTATAGCATTGACTTGTTGTTTTCTCAGCTTCGATCTGAAATATCCTGACTCTAATACTTCGTATACTCCACGGCTTAATCTTCCAATCCACCCGTGTCCCTCCATAAGGAAGTATCCTTCGAAAATCATGGTTGCCTTGAGGTTTATTCCATTTCCAGTAATGTAATCCACTATCTCTTGCCTCATTGCACGGTCCATGTATTCAAATTCCTTGTTCTTAACATGGACGTGAAATCCTCTTCCTCCCGAGAACAGTACTGCTATATCCCTTGGTGCTAGTCCAAAATCAGTCAGCAAAAATTCCTCGATAAGCTTTATGGTCTCTTCAGCGGCTATGGTCATACATTGTAGATATGTTTCAGGTCTCATCGCTATACCATATTTCTTAGCAATGTGGTCTGCATCTATGTCAAACAATAATTCAGCGCATACCCACCCTTTCTCCTCCATGGGGGCATCAGGTTTCTCATATATTGCTATTGAGTGATAGGCATGCTTTGGAGCTAGTTCTGCAATAAATCTTCTCAGTTCAAGAATTGATTTGAAGGATTTATGCCGTACCATCACGTTTCCATCGAAAAGCATGAACCCAAACTCACGTCTCTCAACATTCTCGCAGATAATGCTGGATGAGTGTGTACTATAATACCATTTGAATATTTTCTTTATTACACTTATGTTATCTCTTTTCTCTATGTCTTCTTTTGACATTCCTCAAGTAATATTGTAATGGATGAGTGATATCTTTACATTCTTCTCCCCTGATACAGATACCGTAAAACCGAAGTTTTTTACATGATGGAGGAGAGTATTTTGTTCCTGAGCCTACTAATCCTTTTAAATGCCTGAGCTGGTACATCGTCTTGCGTGCATCATAATCCGGCAAATTTGAGAAAATTTCATTTACGTCATCGATGGACATTCCAAGCGAAAAGAGAAATGTCGCTAGAGAGAATCTTTCAGTATGAGATAGATTTCTTCCCTCACGCGCTCTACTTAAAAGCTCTCTCATACACGGGGGAAATGCATCAACCCTTATCTTTCCCTTAGGCATTTTAATTTTTTCGGTAAACGTCCTTTCAATTTGGCTTATTCTCCTATATTCATCGCTCAGATCTATGTGATCTGGAAGTTTTAGTCTAATTCGTTCATTGATTATGGCGTCCTTCAACATTTCTTCGATAAGTCTTATGAGGTCTCTTCTTCCCACGTATACGTATCCATTTATTACTATTTGATTTACAAGTTTCCACTTTATCGACTTGAAATACTGTGAAATCCTCAAGTAAGTAGGAACTGGAATTTTAAACAGCGAAGTTTTCACTCCTCGAAGTTGAATATCTTCAACGTTTATTCTATTATCAATAATTTTCCTAGCTACGTTGAGAACAGTTTCCGTGCTTTCTCTCTGGATTTCACTTCCTATTTTCTTAGACAGTCTGACTGCATACCTTGAAAGTAGTCTTTTAGCTTGTAATCGTTGGAGAATGGCTACCGTCAACATTATGTTTAGTGGGTCGTCGCTTACTCTGTCCCAAGCTTTTCTACTTACGATATTGGAAATCAAGTTTCTTAGATTGTCCAGGGGGATCTCCTCTATGATGCTGGCTAAGGCTCTTTCTCCATAAAATAAAAAGGGGTATTTGTAGTGGAATGTTGTGCTCATTCAGCTCTACTTGCTAGATAATACGTTATCCTGATTCCTTCCGGGGTTTCTCCTCTTAGTCTGAGAGGCATATTAGTTGACATAGATAACGTTATAGTATCTAGTATGCTTGAAAGAGCTTTCAGGATGTTGGTTAAAGCTGACAGATTATATGTGGCATATACCTCTTCACTGCATTCAATTGATATCAAGTCCTCTCCAAGCTCTCCTCCTAGCTTGGCAAATGCTTTAGCTATGTCTCCTTTCGTTTCAAAAGTAACTTCACTTGGTTTAATCGTAATTTTAACGTTGTCTCCAATGACTTCAAGATCCTTTAGCGCTTTGTAGAATGACGATGAAATTAACGTTGCGTGTGCCCTAAATTCTATGCTAGGTTCGGGGTATTTTTCTGTCTCGAGGTCAAGTAGAGGTAATGCATATGCCCTTGTGTATCGATTTCTAATTGATACCTCGAGTAGATTTTCCTTCAAAGCAAGTGTTATGCTGTCTCTCGTAGTCACCCGTTTTAGCACTTTAAGCATTTCACTTAAATTCATTCCTATATATGTGTCCTCCGTGCACTCGTACTCATCAAAAGCTTCCTTGGGCATGTATATATCTATCATCGCAGTTCTACTTGCGTCAAGTGATCTAAACGTCATTGCCTCGGATGTTGCATGAAAGTTTCCTTCCTCAGTTAGCGTCGATATGGCCTTGACAATATTTAGCCAGTCCTTAGCATTTGGCAAAGTCGCCTTAAACATTTTAGCCACCTCATTTTCTTAATTAGAGGTCTTTTCTAAATTACATTTATTGCAGCGTACGGAGGCTTCTCGGTCAATCATATTCGCGCCAAGTATATCCACATTTCGTGCATCTAAAAAATCTTGTCTCAGGCTCGTCTAGACTTCTAGTCTGCATAAACCACCAATAGGCTTTATTGTTGCCACATTTTGGGCATTCAACTCTGGCTGTGGGTAGCCTCCTTATCTCCTGAAGCTCCTCACTCTCTATAATCATCTCACGTGAAACTGGGTGTTCAACACTCTCTGTGAAAGATAGATTTTTATCCGTATGGAGCTCTGACGAGTACCCGCAAGAGGGGCATCTAAGTATAGCCCTGTTTCCCTCTCTTATAACCTCCATCATTGCACCGCATTTAGGGCAGAACTTTATCCAAGTCATTGTCTCATCTTCATTAGTTTTTATCGACTTACTTTACTCATAAGTTCCTCTTTAAATTCCTTCAAATCTTTAAGTATTTTCTCTAAGGCTTCTATCATATATTTCTTCGGAGTTCCTCTCCTGACTCTTATGATGTATACGTATTTGTTACTCATTGGATGAACTATTTGATATCCCGAAATCTCGACATTTGGCTCGTTTTCCATATGGTGATTCATCATGTGAAATATTATGGGGTCTATATTCTCGATCTCGAGCTTAAGCAGGTTTCTTCCTTTTTCAAGTACTCTTACCTTCATTTGGGTGCTCATACTTTTTAAAGTTATGGCACATCAATATAAGTGTTCTTCTCACAATTTCAGTTTTTTCTTAGGATAATGTCCACCGGAACCTTTCCATAGTTTATCGAGAGCTTTCTCTTTTCTATAGTTTTGCATATGGGGCACTGCACTTCATTTCCCTTTTTCTTCTTCATATACACGGCGCAATTTTGACAGTATGCAAGGACGACTCCGAAAAGTTTTCCTCTTGTAGAAATCGAAAAGGGTGGCATTTTATTGGAAAGCACTCTAGCATAGATTATGTCATTCTGTCTCACAGCATAAAACATGTCGGGTATATGTTTACTACTTACGTCGGAAATTAACAGGAATGCTGTAAATGTCCTTTTAAGTTTTCTCTTGTCATCTCTTATAATCTTACATACCGCATATTTTTGATCCACGTGTACTATCTGTGCATATACTCGCATATCTTTCCTAGGTATGTTAACTTCAGTTAATCCTCTCACTGATATTCTCTTATTTTCAACATCTATATCAATTGTCCCTATTGTGCTTGAGAATAGATTCCCCCTGTGCGTGTAAACGTTCTCTAACGGCTCGAGTTCCTCAGTTATTCCTACCTTGTCACCGGGTATTACAATTTTATCCATTCTCTCCTCCTTGGATTTTCTTCCTTTCATGTCTATCCCTCTAACACCTCATACAATTCATCTGGTAATATGATTGGTATTTTCAACTCTTCATACTCTTTGTCAAAGGCTATCCTAGGGCACGAACACACTACGAAGGCATCATATACATGCATCAAGTTCAGTAGTTTTATTCCACTGACCTCCTTCATCACAATAATATCTGCTTGAAATCCTCTCTTGCTTAATGTCTCTGCTATCTTTTCCGCCTCTCTCATTCTTCTCTGTCCCATCGTTGTTCCAACTATTATCCCTATCCTCCTTGCATTAAGCATCTTTCCTAGAGCAGCCATTCGCTTTTTCTTTATCTTTCCTATCTCTTCTTCGGTAAACGTTAATGTTTCCCAATTCAAGATGTCAGCTACAATGACTTTTTTCCTCGTGTTCATGGCTAATCCCAGTCCGTGAAATCTGCCACTAGCAAGTATCACATGCACATCGCACTTATCGTCTAATGACATTGGGTTAGAGTAGTCACATCCTATAATTAACCCCTTTTCAAGAGATCCACTTTCTCCAATGAAAACTTTAAAATGCATCTTTTCAAGCTGTCTTCTAAAGTCTTGCATAAAAATATAATGCTCCACGGTTGATGACAGCGCAATATATCTATATTTCCTGATCAAATGATAGAGTTTCTTTTCTATAAACTCCTTAATTTTTCCTTTTATCTGTTTAGCTTTCTTTACCAAAAGCGGAACATGTATTATCGTTAAATCATCATGTTTTTTAATGTTCATCTTATAGACGTGCCCTATATTGATCACCAAGTCTACCCCAATAGTTTTTGCTTCACAGTCTTCGATATAGCATAAACCGTAACATCCCTCTCCTGATATGTAAACTTTCGCTTCATGTTTTTTCTTCCTTATAATTTCCAAAATTTCGGGTATGAGATGTTTTACACCGTCTGGCACTTCCAGAAGAACAGCGTCGAAGTCTGTTTTCTCAAGTATTTTTTCCAGTTCTATTCTTGGGATTTCAAATGTACGATTCTTTAGGGTCACTTCTTTACTTCAACAACAATTCTTGTCTTTAAAGGAATCTTATGTGAAGCCCTTCTTATCGCCTCTTTTAGATGTTCGAGGTTTTCCACATGCGATGCTGCCTCCATAATTAATGTTTCTTTCCTTATGTGAGCTGCTGTCTCAATAGGTTTGCCGAATGCTAGTCGCATTCCCTTCTGCACTCTGTCGGCTCCTGCTCCGCTCATCATCTTATTTTCCCTTAGGACATGATGTGGATATACACATATCTTCAGAAAGTATGCATTTCTCCCAAGTTTTTTCAACACATAGTTTGCAGCTTTTCTTGCAGCTTCTAAGCTTCTTGCTCTTATATTTCCTGGCTCTATAGCGTAGAGATGGACCCATGCCCTGAACTTGTCCTTTTCCTTGGTGTTCCCCATTTCGAACATTCTAATCTCTGGGGCAGGTACTCCATGAATATATTCTTTTCTGGTGTATGGAGGGCTACTTATTTTGGTATAGCAACGTGCTGGTCGCTTGGGCATTTGAATTAAATAATCCCTAGGAGCTATATATTGGTTCTATTGCCTTGAATACCTCTAAAGCTTCTGAGGGCTCTAAGAGCAGAACTGGTTTATCGAGAAGGTTCTCGTCGATACGCTCTACATCTTCAATGCCTGAAATTTTCAAGGCTTTCTTCAATTTTTTTCTCCTGTAAGTGAAAATTGCCTTGAGGAAGTCTATAAATAATTCTATCTCTCCTTCATCCAAAGGAGAATTCTTTTTTCTTTTGAAGACTGCAATTACGCTTGTAACCTTTGGCCTAGGATAAAAATACTCTTGTGGGATAGTCTCCTTATACACGTTTTCCATAAGCATCTTGCAGAGTATGGAAAGATATCCGTATCTGCTCTCTCTTGGTTTAGCTGTAACCTTTTCATAGAATTCCTTCTGGCATATGATTGCAATTGTCTCTATGTTGGTGGCCTTCACCAATTTTAGAAATATTGCCTTAGAAATGGAGTAGGGTATGCTTGACACCACTTTATTAGCTTCTCTAGGCACGGGATGCTTGGTGGCATCCCCTAGCACTAGTTCAATGTTATCTATGCGTTTGAAAATGCCCTTGCAAAAATTATAGAACTTACGCTCGATTTCTATGCTTATCACTTTTTTAGCCTTCTGTGCTAGAATACTGGTTAAAAAGCCTAATCCTGAACCAATCTCATATACGACATCACTAGAGGTGACGTTGGCTAAGTTGACAAGCCTATAAAATGGGTATGGGTCACAGATGAAAACCTGCCCCTTATACCACCTAGGTTTTATCTTTAATCTTCTAAGTGTTCTAATTACGAAGCTTCTAGAGATTTCTATACTCATCTTTGAGCAAGTGGCCTATAGACGAAGAAGTAATGTCTGGTTTTACCCTTGATTTCCTCTACTATCCTTTCAACAAGTATGTCCATTACATTGCTGATTCCAGTTCTTTTCTTAAAGTCCTCTAGCGACTTGAATGGAGCTCTCCTTCTCTCCTCTAAAATTTTCATGGCCGTCTTCTTTCCTATTCCAGGAAGCAGTTCTAAAGCGTGTGTCCTCATCGAAACTAAACTACATGTGTTGAGAAATTTTACGAATCTATCCTCGGTTTCCTTTATTATTTCCACGATAGCGTATGGAAGTTCTGTTTTAGCCGTTGAAGTTAACTCATCGTAAGTTAGCCTACGGGTGATTCTGTCAACTTTAACCCTTGCTCTACCAACAACTACTCTTTCATGTAGTTTGAAATCCTTGAATGTTTTTCTTGGAACAGCTTCAAGTAGCATAAAGTAATCTCTTCCAACAAGCTGTAAAATGGGTTCTCTCAAGCTTAGAGGGCGAGTATCATGAGGATATCCGGTGGGAAGATAATCCAGTACATAGGCTACATTTTCATAAACTCTTTCAAAAGGTCTGTGCATTTTCTTCACTTCTCTCTATATTCGCTAATGACATCAACGATTTTTTTCAGAGTGTCTTCACTTATTAGAAGCCCTGTTGGTAGAAGAACTTTCAGTGTGTTCACATCCTCAGGCATTATATTAACTATCTGAACAGCCACATACTTGTCTATGTTGAAATCTTTTTCAAGTCTCTCAACAAGCTCTTTGGCTTTTTCCTCCCCTAATTTAGAGAATTTTCTTAAGTACCGGAGTACATCTTCCTGAAATGTGTTAAGATTCTCTTCTTCACGCTCCAGCAAAGTGCGAGCTTCAGCTGTCGTGATGGGATCCATTCTTTTAATTTTAGCCATAACCAATCACCTTATCCTTCGTGTATCCTAAGGTGCTCGGGTCTTACAATAACCTTCTTATATTTTCCTCCATCTCTAACTAAAACTACGTAAGCTCTCCCTCTTTTCTCGATAACTGTCCCAACTTTACCGTGGAATCTCTTGAACGGCATTCCTTTGTGAACAGAGGGATCCGTGACTATACACACCTTTGTTCCTACATCTACTTCCTCGAGTATCCTAAGTAATCTACCTAGTGGCTGTAACCCCCTTTCTCTAGGCCTCTTCCTGAAGAGGTGTCTGGTATGATACCTTGGTCCCCCGGATTTCCCAGCCATTATGTATACCTCTCAACGCCTAATACGTCTAATTTAATTACCTTTAATGACTTATTTAATGCTTTTGAAAATGACGGTTTCGTTCGCCCATAGTCTCCAGTTATCAACTCCTTGACATAGAGCCCTCCCTGGCAGTATATGGTTGCATAAAACATTTTCTTATCTATTGGAAGTATTTTTACTATATAGACCATTTTATGTCTTACTTTGTCAGCTCTCCTGTGGAGTACTCTTGTTGGAGTTCTTTGTTTAATCAATGTGTTATGGAATATTTGCTCTAGTCTTTCCAACTTATTTTCATCTATAGGATCCCTGGATTCAATCAATGCTCCATAAACTTTCCCTGTCATCTTCGCTCTCTCTTTCAGTTTTTCAACTTCGGCGCTACTTGATATCCTGAGCCCAAAAACTTCTATTAGTCCATTTGCTTGTTCATTGATTGCTTTCTCAGCGCTTTCAAGGTCTATATTCCTAATCTTAGGTTTTATCAGTTCAACTATGAATGGCCTCCCAGAGCCTAGCATCCTAACATCGACATCCTCCCGTCCACTTCCATGAAACTTGTAGTCTTCAGCGTTACAGAGCTCCATTAGAGGTTTGCCAATAAGCTCATTTATCGCTGTCGGATATTTTCTTCCGGTCCAATTACACCTGCTACATCCTCTCCCCCTACAGGTAGGGCAGAACCATATTGCTTGGGGAAGTTTTCTGGAGTATTTTCTATACCTTCCATAAATGTAAAGGGGGTTAATTATGGCATTAACTTCATTCCTGTAAACGTCAAATATAAATACTATGTCAGGATTGTTTACGTCGATTTTTCTACCAGTTTTTTCAAGAAGCACTTTCCTGAGGAGTAAATTTAACTCCCTTTTTAAGGGAACGTACATTTCACTAGGTAGAGTTTTTTGAACGGTAATTTCCTTTTCAATTATTCTCTTTGGTATACTTACACCTGTTGAAAAAGTATCGCATTCATATTCCTCTAAGATGGCATTAACCTTCTCAAGTAGATCATCGACATTTATCGTGTCAAATATGTTCTCGCAGATTTCACAGGGCTTTCTTTCGACGATGTTCTCCGAGGGGTTACCTATGTTAACTGAGTAAGCGTAGATAATTGCTTTCAGAAGTAAACCTTTCTCTCTGTAAGTTAGAGTAGGCCAAGTTTTGCCTATGAGTCTCCCAGTACAGTGTTCACAAAGAATCTTCTCACGTAGGATGTTGAAAAGTTTCACTAGCATTTTAGTATCCGTATCCTTCAATCATCTTAAATAAACCCATTTTTCTCAATCTAGATTTTCTCAGTCTCTTAATCATTTTCTTCATTAGAGAATATTGATTAAGCAGTTTTTTCACATCTTCCTCGGAGACTCCAGCTCCTCTAGCTATCCTTGCTATGCGGCTTCTCTTAACGATCTCAGGATGTTTTTTCTCCTCTTTTGTCATAGACTGAATTATATACTTCCACTTTCCAATATCCTCCTCGGTTTTCTCAAGTATTTCATCTGGTACGCTATGCCCAAAAGGCAGCATTGAAACTATTTTTTTCAATCGCCCAAACTTTCTTATGCTCTCTAGATATTTGACCATTTCCTCTATTGTAAAATCTCCTTTCAAGATCTTACTTGTATCAACTTTCATTTCCTCAAGCTCTTTCTCTTTTAAGAGTTCTTCGAGCTTTCTTGAGAGCTCCCTTAGGTCTCCCATTCCAGTGATTCTTCTAACAAAGGATGGTGGATTGAATTTTTCAAGATCCCAGATTCTTTCTCCTGTCCCAATGTACTTGATCCTAGCTCCAGTAGCGGCTACTGCTGACAGGCACCCTCCACCCTTTGCCGTTCCATCGAGCTTTGTAACAATAATACTCCCTATAGGTGTAGCCTCATGGAAAGCTTTAGCTTGGGAATAGGCTTGCTGCCCTATAGAGGCATCAATTACTAGAATTATCTCCGTAGGGTTTACAGCTGATGCTAATTTTTTCATCTCCTCTAGAAGCCCCTTCTCCTCCTTATGTCTTCCACTGGTGTCTATTAGAATAACGTCTACACCTTGCTTTCTAAAGTGCTCTATTCCATTCAAAGCTATCTTTACAGCGTCTTCTCCACCTTCTTCTCCATAAACGGGTATATTATACTCCTTGACAAGCTGTCTTAATTGCTGAAGTGCTGCTGGTCTAAAAGTATCTGCACAGACAATGCCAACTTTCAACCCTCTCTTCTTAAGCATGTAAGCTACCTTGCCTACGGTAGTGGTTTTCCCGGAACCTTGTATACCAACGAACATGAAAATGTTCGTTTTGCCGGTTTGTATTTTGAGTTCTTCTGAATACTCCCCTCCTAGAAGGTTTATTAGCTCATCGTAAATTAGCTTAAGAATATACTTTCTCTTGTCTATTCCCTCTGGAAGCTTACTCTTCTCAAACTTCTCTCTTATGTTCTCAGAGATCTGTAGTACTGTGTTCACGTTAACATCGGACATGAGCAGTGCTCTCTGCAGGTCTATTATGATACTGTTTAGAAGTTGTTTGTCTACAATTCTACTCCTAGAAACTTTATCTATTATATTGCGTATGGCCTTGCTAAGATGCTCAAGCATTTTACATCATTCTTGCAAGTGTTTCCAATTCCTTTATTTTATATTCTTGTTAAATACTTTCATACTAATAAAGTCGGAGGAGGGGTTATAGTTTGAGTAGCGATTGGCCTTACACATATGAGGAAATGCTTGAAAGAGCTCACAAAAATCTCCCTCCCAAAATCATTAAAAGGGAGAGATTCGAGGTTCCCGGGATTCTAGTTTATCATATCGGTAAAAGAACCTTCATAAAGAACTTCCAGGAGATCTGTGAGAAGCTGAATAGAGATCCGAGAATTGTTCTAAGATATGTGCTTAAAGAGATTGCCTCTGCAGGAAGCATTGAACGTGGGCAAGCCGTTATTCAAGGTATTATAAATCCAAGAGCTATAGCCTCCGCTTTAAAGAGGTTTATAGATGAATATGTCATATGTCATGAGTGTAAAAGACCTGATACAAGATTAGTAAAGGAGAAACGCGTTTTATTTGTCGTATGTGAAGCATGCGGGGCTAGGACGCCGGTGAGGAGAATATGAGCAGGAGAAGAAGAAAGAGGAAGGCTAAAGCTGAAGCTGAAACTGGAAAGCTTAGAGTCCCCATGGAAGGTGAGATGCTAGCGAAGGTGTTGAGAAAACTTGGTGGAAAGCTTTTAGAAGTTCTATGTGAGGATGGTGAAATAAGGATATGTAGGATAGCCGGTCACCTTCAAAGAAGATTCTGGATTAAGGTGGGGGACATTGTTTTAGTTGCTCCATGGGAGTTTCAACCATCGAGATGCGATCTCCTTTATAGATATGATAAAACTGAACTGAGAAGGCTTAAAGCTAAGGGATATATAAAGGATGAGACTTTTATGGAGGTTACAGAGGGTTTCATGTAGGAGACCTTAAATGGAAAAGGTTGAGTGGGAGGTTTTAAGTGAAGTCTTTGACCCGTCAACACTGAAAGCTCTTTTACACCTAATAGACAAAGGAATTTTATCAAAGGTATATGGGTTCATAAGCACTGGAAAGGAAGCATGTGTGCTTTATGCCATTGGGAACTCTAATGAATATGCTGTCAAAATATACCGGACATTTACAGCTACCTTTGTAAAAGGTATTTGGAAGTATATTGAGGGTGACCCTCGTTTCCAATCCTTTAAAAAACATAGGTACCATATTAGAATACTTTGGGCTTCAAAGGAATTTAAGAATCTCAAAAAGGCTTTCAAGGCGGGAGTTTTTGTACCGGAACCCATTCTAGTCTATAAAAATATTCTTGTAATGCGATTTATAGGGGAGGAAGGTGCCCCCGCCCCTCTTCTAAAGGATTATAAAAACCCTGATTTTTCAATCTACGAGAAAATTCTTGAGAACATTAAGTTACTGCATGATAGGGCAAAGTTGGTTCACTCTGATCTAAGTGAGTTTAATGTTATGGTTTTTAAAGGTGACCCATACTTCATAGATATGGGTCAGGCTGTTCCATTATCTCATCCTCTCGCATACGAGTTCCTTTTCCGTGACATCAAAAATATTAATTACTTCTTTAAGAAGGCAGGTGTAGAAACTTATGACGATCATGAAGTATATAGGTGGGTTGTAGGTGAGTGAGAAAAACATAATATATTTAAACGTTCCACTCGACCGCGTAGGCGTACTGATAGGGAAGAAGGGCGAAGTTAAGTCCATGATCGAGAAGTTGACCTCCACTAAGATAGAGGTCGACAGCTCTACTGGAGCTGTTAAAATACTCTTCGATGACATGTTAAATGGTATGAAAGCTAGAGAAATTGTCCGTGCCATAGCGCTTGGCTTCAATCCCCAGAAGGCGTTAAAGCTTCTCTCAGACGAGTATATGCTTGAAGTAATAGATCTCTCAGAGTATCTCCCAGACAAAGAGGAGGAATATAGAAGAGTTAAAGGTAGAATCATAGGCAGAAAGGGAAAAGCTTGGAAGAAAATCGAAGAGTACACCGACACTATGCTGGAGGTATATAGGAAAACAGTTGCCGTGATAGGCAAATACGAGAACGTGAAGTCAGCTAAGAAAGCTGTTCTAATGCTTATACGCGGCGCCCCCCATCCAACAGTGTTTAGGTTCCTAAAGAGAGAGCAGGCTCGCCTAATGGCCCTTGAAAGAGGATACTACCATGAGTTTGGGCAAGAAGTATAAGCGAATAACAATATCAAAGTTAATTCAAGAGTATATCTCTTTAACCGGGTTTGAAAATCCTTCTAAAGCTCTTTACACGTCTGTTAAAGAACTAGTCGATAACAGTCTGGATGCGTGTGAAGAAGCTAGAGTTTTACCTGAAATCTTTATCCGAATTCTCGAAGTGGATCCCGATAAGAGAATATTTAACATTTTAGTTTGGGATAATGGATCAGGTGTTCCAGCGTTTAATGTTCCATTTGCGTTTGGTAGTATGCTTTACGGGTCAAAATATACTACGAAACAAACGAGAGGAGTTTTTGGAATAGGCATCAAAAATGTTATCTTATACGGTCAAATGACAGCGCATTACCCTACTACAGTTATATCAAGCTCTGATGGCAGAAACATATACTACTTTGAGCTTTTAATGGAGGTCTCGGAAAACAAGCCGCACATAATAAGCTGTAAGAGGTATGTGGCAAACTTTGCTTGGAGAGGTACATTGGTAAGCGTCTTCATAAAAGGAAATTACAGAAATGCTAGGCACAGAATACTGGAATACTTGAAAAATACCGCCATCGCCAATCCTCATGCACATATAGTCTTTATTGATCCTCATGGAGTAGTCTATGAGTTTAAGAGGGGTATCTCTGAAGTGCCAGAACCCCCAAAAGAAACAGTGTATCATCCGCATGGTGTTGACTTGGAGCAGCTTAAGGAGATAATTCTACACTCTAGATCCAAGGATATGATCTCCTTTCTAATGGATAACTTTCAGAGGATTGGTAGGAAAAGGGCAATAGAGATTTTGAGGAAGGCAGGTATTCCTGAGAGCTTGAATCCCAAGAAGCTTACAATTTCCCAGAGAAAGGCCTTACTCGATGCTTTTCGACACGTTAGGTTTGAGAGACCGCAAAGTGGGCACCTTTCACCTATAGGTGATCATATTCTCTACGAGGGAATAAGGAAAGAGCTTTTACCGGAGTTTATAGCTGTTTCAGCGAGAAAGCCCTCATCATATAGAGGCCATGCTTTCATAGTAGAGTGCGCCTTGGCATATGGAGGCGAAATTAAACCCAAGGACTCTTTTAAAATCATAAGGTATGCAAACAAAGTTCCACTTCTCCACTCTCTTTCAGAGGATGTGAGTAAAAAAGTTGTAGATGAGATTAAGTGGAGCCGATACGGAGTTCCAATGCAGGCTCCAATAGTCATAGTGACCCATGTTTGCTCCGATAAACTCCCATATAGGACACTGTGCAAGGAGTATATCGCAGACATCCCAGAAATTCATCAGGAAATAAAGCTGGCATTACTTGAATGCGCTAGAAAGCTGAAACTGTATCTGTCAAAGAAGAAGAGGAGGGCTTCATTCCTTAAGAGAAAGGCCATTCTCGAAAAGTATCTGTCTAAAATTGCGTTTTTCGCGTCTGAACTTGCTGAAAGGGAGCCTCCGGAATATAGCTCCCTTATAGAAAAGCTGGAGGCTGAGGCTATTGGCAAGGAAGGTAGAGTTGAAAAGGAGGCAAATTCTAGCTGAGATTAAGTCTCTTGGACTCAACATATGTGAACAGATCGACGGCGGAAGATTTCCATTAATTGAAATTCCGAGTAGATCGTCTGCAAATATTGTATATGATGAAACTCTCAGACAGTATGTTTTAGGGCCTAAGCGTATAAAGCGTTATTCCAAAAACATCCGCCACGTTAAAAAGTTCTCGCAACTGGTGTGGCTTGCATACTTTATCAGGCAGCTAATGCTCTCGAACAAGAGCAGCACGCTGAGAGACGTATACTATTCAGCTGAAGCATATGGTATATTCTTTAAGTCACAGCAAGAGTCCAATGAGATCATCGCTGACATGGAGGCGCTACTGGACACTGCAAGAGAGGAGTTTCATATATTCCCCGAGGAGAGAAGCGCTATATTTGGAGAACTACTTGTAGAGTATACATGCCCAGGTTACGAGGGCAGACGTGTATGGCTCGACTCTCACCCATCTGGCATAATGATAGGTCCATCACTTGTATCAGCTGAATTTGTAGAATGTAAAGCTGAGAGAGTAATCGTTATAGAGTCGGGAGGTATGTTCGATAGATTCATAGAGGAGCAGGTTCATAAAAGATACAAGGCAATTTTAATCCATACTGGAGGACAAGCTCCCAGGTCAACTAGATGGCTCATTAGAAGATTAAATAAAGAGCTCGGCTTACCCGTGTACATTTTCACGGACGGGGATCCTTGGGGAATGCATATTGCAATGGTTATAATATCTGGATCCGCTCATGCAGCTCACATTAAAGACCTTGCAACACCAGATGCAAAGTGGATAGGTGTTTGGCCGGATGACATCATAAAGTACAAGCTTCCAACAGACAAGATGAACGACCAAGACATTAAGCGTCTGAAGGAGCTTGAAAAAGACGTTCGCTACCAAAACAAGTTCTGGCAAAGTAAGGTTAAACTATTTTTGAAATTACGCAAGAAGGCTGAGCAACAGGCATTCAGCAGATACGGATTAACATACGTAGTCGACAACTACCTGCCAGATAAACTCTCAGAAATTGAAGGTTAAAAGTAGAGAGTACAAAGGCGCCGGTGGTGGGATTTGAACCCACGACCTACGGGTTAACAGCCCGCCGCTCTACCGGGCTGAGCTACACCGGCTTATTGGCGCCGTGGGCAGGATTCGAACCTGCGAGCCCCCAAGGGGCAGCGGGTCTCGAGCCCGCCGCGTTAACCACTCCGCCACCACGGCAAGTGCGGGGGGTGGGATTTGAACCCACGAAGCCCTACGGCAGCAGGTCCTAAGCCTGCCCCCTTCGGCCAGGCTCGGGAACCCCCGCTTCTGGGGCCGGGAGTGGGATTCGAACCCACCTCGGCGGCTCCACAGGCCGCCAGCCTAACCACTAGCCGATCCCGGCCATGGTCAGGTTAAGTGGACCGGGTGGGATTCGAACCCACGACCCCCGCCTCGCAAGGGCGGTGCGCTTCCAGCTGCGCCACCGGCCCATCTATCATAATTTAATGAAATATGTGGGATATATTGGTTACTAAATTTATTTCCCTTGGAGGTCTTGAATTTGCTCATCAACCGTCTAAGTGTAAAGTAACGCTTAGTCACATCCAAAATACCGCTTCTATAATAACCTCAACCTTTGACACTATATCCAGCCAGTAGATGTAAGAAATGTTTATATTATCTTTCAAAAATTTAAATTGACCTAGAGGAATATTATTATTGCCGCGGTGTATCACACCGCCAAGGAGAGTTCCACCAATGAGGCGGTGCCTCCAGCCGCGGCGACACAATGAGGGGTTCATTAGAACCCTGAACACGGGGGAGGAATCGCTAGCGTACGGCCTTGCGGCCGTACAGTCAGATCCGGTTGATCCTGCCGGACCCGACTGCTATCGGGGTGGGACTAAGCCATGCAAGTCTAGGGTACCTAGAGGTTTCCTCTAGGTACCCTGGCGCACGGCTCAGTAATACCCGGTCAACCTGCCCTCGGGCGGGGGATAACCCCGGGAAACTGGGGCTAATCCCCCATATGCGAGGGTGTCTGGAACGACCCCTCGCAGAAAGCCCTTCTGGGCGCCCGAGGATGGGACCGGGGCCCATCAGGTAGATGAGGGGATAAAAACCCCTCATGCCGATAACGGGTACGGGCCGTGGAAGCGGGAGCCCGGAGATGGGCCCTGAGACAAGGGCCCAGGCCCTACGGGGCGCAGCAGGCGCGAAACCTCCGCAATGCGCGCAAGCGCGACGGGGCCACCCCGAGTGCCTCCCGCTGAGGGAGGCTTTTGCCCAGTGTAAAAAGCTGGGCGAATAAGGGGAGGGCAAGGCTGGTGCCAGCCGCCGCGGTAAAACCAGCTCCCCGAGTGGTCGGGACGATTATTGGGCTTAAAGCGCCCGTAGCCGGCCTCGCAAGCCCCAGGTTAAATCCAGCCGCTTAACGGCTGGGCCGCCTGGGGGACTGCGAGGCTAGGGGGCGGAAGACGCCGGCCGTATTCCCGGGGTAGGGGTGAAATCCGTTAATCCCGGGAGGACGCCCAGTGGCGAAGGCGGCCGGCGAGTACGCGCCCGACGGTGAGGGACGAAAGCCGGGGGAGCGAAGGGGATTAGATACCCCCGTAGTCCCGGCCGTAAACGATGCGGGCTAGGTGTTGGGCAGGCTTCGAGCCTGCCCAGTGCCGTAGCGAAAGCGTTAAGCCCGCCGCCTGGGGAGTACGGCCGCAAGGCTGAAACTTGAAGGAATTGGCGGGGGGGCACCACAAGGGGTGGAGCCTGCGGTTTAATTGGAGTCAACCCCTGGAACCTTACCGGGGGAGACAGCAGGATGAAGGCCATGCTGAAGACATTGCCAGACGAGCTGAGAGGAGGTGCATGGCCGTCGCCAGCTTGTGCCGTGAGGTGCCCTGTTAAGTCAGGGAACAAGCGAGACCTCCGCCCCTAGTTGCCAGCGGGCCCCGCGAGGGGCGCCGGGCACTCTAGGGGGACTGCCGCCGATAAGGCGGAGGAAGGAGGAGGCGACGGCAGGTCAGTATGCCCTGAATCCCCCGGGCCACACGCGGGCTACAATGGGGGGGACAGCGCGTACCGACCCCGAGAGGGGAAGGTAATCGCTAAACCCCCCCTCAGTTGGGATCGAGGGCTGAAACTCGCCCTCGTGAACCTGGAATCCCTAGTAACCGCGCGTCATCAACGCGCGGTGAATACGTCCCCGCCCCTTGCACACACTGCCCGTCGCTCCACCCGAGCCGGGCCCAGGTGAGGCCCTGTGTGGCACCCTTCGGGGTGTCATGCGGGGTCGAACCTGAGCCTGGTGAGGGGGGAGAAGTCGAAACAAGGTGTCCGTAGGGGAACCTGCGGACGGATCACCTCCTTCCGCTAGCGATTCCTCCCCCATCCCACTTTTAGATGAGGTCCGTAGCTTTAGTCTACGGGCTGAATCCGGTGGGATATAAAAGATGACCACTGGGCATGTAGGCTGGCGTACCTCGACCGGCCCTGAGTAGAGGAGAGAACGCAAAGCCCGCCGGTGGATGGCTCGGCTCGGCTCGCCGAGGAAGGGCGTGGCAAGCTGCGATAAGCCCCGGGGAGGTGCAGGCAACCGTTGATCCGGGGATCCCCGAATGGGACTTCCTGCCCTACCTGCTCCTCGTGGGCAGGTAGGGCGACCGCGGCATTCCCTTATCGGGGTGCCGTGGTCGGGAACCCCCCGAAGTGAAACATCTCAGTAGGGGGAGGAAGAGAAACCGAAGCGGGATCCCCCGAGTAGGGGCGACCGAAAGGGGGAGAGGGCAAACCGAACCCCATGCAGCAATGCATGGGGGATGTGGAGTTGCGCGACCTCCTCATAGCATCCTCTAGGGGAAGCCGAAGTGGGCTGGAATGCCCCGCCATAGAGGGTGAAAGCCCCGTAGGCGTAACCCTGGAGGATGCTGAGGAGGTTCGCGAGTAGCGTAGCCTGGTTCAGGCTGCGCGAATCTGGGGGCACAGGCCTCCAACCCTAAACACGAGCCGAGACCGATAGCGAACTAGTACCGTGAGGGAAAGCTGAAAAGAACCCCGGGAGGGGGTTGAAAAGAGCCTGAAACCGGCGGGCCACACAGGGGTGAGGCGCAGAAGGCCTCTCCTCAATCCCCCCTAGGCAACGAAGGGGGGAGAGAGGAGAGGATCCAGCGTCTCACCTTCCGTCTTGAAACACGGGCCGGGGAGTTCTCCTCCACGGCGAGTCTAAGGGGTTCAACCCCGTAGGCGCAGGGAAACCGACATGCGCGCACCCACCCTTTGTGGGTGGGGAGGCGCGGGGTGTTAAAAGCGCCCGGAGCCGTGGGGGAGAGACCAGAAGCCGGGCGATCTACCCCCGGGCAGGGCGAAGCCGGGCGAAAGCCTGGTGGAGGCCCGAAGGGGTGCTGACGTGCAGTTCGCTCCCGTGACCCGGGGGTAGGGGCGAAAGACCAATCTAGCCCGGTGATAGCTGGTTCCCCGCGAAGTAGGTCGCAGCCTAGCCTGGGGCGAGGTAGCCGGCGGTGTAGAGCACCGATTGGGTGGCAAGGGGGCTCTGCCTCCACCACCCTTTCGAACTCCGAAGCCGCCGGCGCCGTAGACCCCCAGAGTCGGGCCTGGGGGGTAAGCTCCCAGGCCGAAAGGGGGACAACCCAGCCCGGGGTTAAGGCCCCTAAGTGCCCGCTAAGTGTGAACCGAAGGGAGTCCCCACCCTAAGACAGCGGGGAGGTAGGCTTAGAAGCAGCCACCCTCTAAGGAGTGCGTAACAGCTCACCCGCCGAGGGTGGGGGCCCCGAAAATGGACGGGGCTCAAGCGGGCCGCCGATACCCCGGGGCACCCTCCACTGTGGAGGGTGATCCGGTAGCGGGGCGTCGAGGCCGGGTAGAAGCTGGTCCGTGAGGACCAGTGGACCGGCCTCGATTGCAGATCCCGGCGGTAGTAGCAGCAAAGCCGGGTGAGAATCCCGGCCGCCGAAGGGGCAAGGGTTCCTCGGCAATGCTTCGTCAGCCGAGGGTTAGCCGGTCCTAAGGGGGGCGGTAACTCCGTTCCCCCGAACAAGGGAAGCCGGTTAATATTCCGGCGCCACGGTGGCGCTTGCGGCAACGCAAAGGTGGCGGCCCGCCTCCGGATAGGGGGAGCCGGGCCACCGCCCGGTCTAACTGCTGAACCCCGCTGAGAACCGTCATGGTGAGAGGCGGGGGAAGGCAGGAATGGCGCCCCGTTAGTAGGGGCGTTCCCCCGAGTCCGGGGGCCATTGAAAAGCCGCCACCATATGCGCCACCGTGACCGTACCCAGAACCGACACAGGTGCCCCTAGCTGAGGAGGCTCAGGCGTGTCGGGATACCCCGGGCGAGGGAACTCGGCAAATTAGCCCCGTACCCTCGGTAGAAGGGGTGCCTGCGGCCCACCCCGAAAGGGTGGGATCGCAGGTCGCAGTGACTAGGGGGGCCCGACTGTTTAATAAAAACATAGCTTCCCGCTAGGCCGAAAGGCTGTGTACGGGAAGTGAATCCTGGCCAGTGGCGGTTCGTGAAGCGGGCCGTACAAGGCCCGTAAGCGCCGCTAAACGCCGGGGGTAACTCTGACCCTCTTAACGGGGGTTCCAATAGGACCCCCGGGAGATAGGTAGCCAAATGCCTTGTCGGGTAAGTTCCGACGCGCATGAACGGATCAACGAGGTCCCCACTGTCCCCGCCCGGGACCCGGCGAACCCACGCCCTAGCGAACAGTCTAGGGACCCCCAGCGGGAAGAGAAGACCCTGTGGAGCTTAACTGCAGCCTGTCGTTGCGATATGGTTGGAGGTACAAAGCGTAGGTGGGAGCCAATGAGTACGCCTCTCCGGGGGCGTAGGAGGCGCCCATGAGACACCACCTGCCTCCAACCATATCGCTAACCCGCCCGAAAGGGTGGGGACAGCGGCAGGTGGGCAGTTTGGCTGGGGCGGCACGCCCTCGAAAAGATATCGAGGGCGCCCAAAGGTCCCCTCACCCGGGACAGAAACCCGGGGTAGAGGGCAAGGCCAAAAGGGGGCCTGACGGGGTCCTTGACAATAAGGGACCCCGGGGCGAAAGCCGGGCCTAGCGATCCGTTGCCTCCCTCCTGTGGGGGGCAGCGGTGACAGAAAAGTTACCCCAGGGGTAACAGAGTCGTCGCGGGCGAGAGTCCACATCGACCCCGCGGCTTGCTTCCTCGATGTCGGCTCTTCCCACCCTGGCGGTGCATAAGCCGCCAAGGGTGAGGCTGCCCGCCTATTAAAGGGGAACGTGAGCTGGGTTTAGACCGTCGCGAGACAGGTCGGACTCTATCTGCTGGGGGTGTTGGCCGCCTGAGGGTAAGGTGCCCTCAGTACGAGAGGAACGGGGCGCCGCGGCCTCTGGTGTACCGGTTGTGCGGCCGCGCATCGCCGGGTAGCTAAGCCGCCGGGGATAAGGGCTGAAGGCATCTAAGCCCGAAGCCCCTCCCGAAAATAGGCGGCCATAAGGGTCCCCGTAGAAGACGGGGTTGATGGGGTGGGGGTGTAAGGGGCAAGGGTCCTTAGGGCCCGAGCCCCTTAGCCCACCACTCCCAATCATGCCCAAGCGTTCTCTCCTCGAAAGGGGCTGGTCGAGCGTTGACAGCCTACATGCCCGGTGGAGGCGAGGCAACGGGGCTTCCTCGGGAGCCTAAGGCTCCCGAGAAAATTATGCCCTCCGTCTTTTGGGGGCTGCCGCAAGGCAGCAGCGCGAAAGCGCTACTGCACGAACAGAAACGGCACCCCCGTCAGCAGATGAGAATGACTTGACGATGCTGACGGGTTGGTTGAAACGGCGTGCAGCCCCTGGAGATAAGGGGGTTTCCCCCGCTTAGACTGATGAAGCCCTAGAAGCAGAAGGCATATTACCGTTGCCTCGCCATTAATCCCCTCTAAATGAGCTACTTTTAAATCTGGAGAAGGACAATTACTTTTAAGGATAAAGCTGAGAGTGGTGGAAGCATGTCTGCTATTGCATATGTGCTCATAAATACCGAAATTGGAGCTGAAAAGGAGGTTCTAGAGCAGCTGAAGAAGATCCCAGAGATCGAGGAAGCCTATATTGTCTATGGAGTCTATGACATCATTGCCAAGATAAATGCGGACAACATCGAGTCCCTGAAGAACATCATTAGATGGAAAATCCGAACAATTGACAAGGTTAGGTCAACACTTACCATGTTGACGGTGACTTCATAAAATTAAAATATCTCCTCACAGTTAATTTTTTGAGCATTGCGGGGTGGGGAAGCCTGGTATCCCGCCGGGCTCATAACCCGGAGGTCGGAGGTTCAAATCCTCCCCCCGCAACCACCTGCTTTTAACCTTTCTTCACTCCAAATGCAAATCCTGGTATAAACGCTGCTGCAAATGGTAGATGCGCTACTATGTGAGCATATATTCCCTGAGCCTCGCCACTTACTCCACCTATGAGATTTTCAACTGCCTCAAGCAATTTATCGTATTTTATAGAGACTATCCCATAGTACTCCATTGCAAGCAGCAGCATGAAAAACAGCCCCGCTAAAACTATTAGAATCTTTATTAGCTTCTTGAGAGCATATCCTACCGCAAACCCTATAAAGAATCCGGCCCCCATTTGAATTAATATGGGATACAGTATCTCATCCATATCCCCTCACCCATTCGAAACTCTATTTATGATTCTATAGTCTTAAATGCTTCATCAGCTATCTGGGGTAGGGGATCGTCAAATATTCTCCATAGCATTTCCCTAACGTGAGCTCCCCATTCATCTTTCATATTCTCCGGCTTAGATAGTATCTCACAGCTAAGCTTGTAAGCTTCTTCAACGCTTGAGGCCTTAAATGCCGCTTTCTTCCTGACAAGAAATTCTGTTATCTCATACTTTCCAGGGTAAACTGATATGCTTGGAACTCCCAGAAAGGCTGCCTCCTCTATCATACTTCCTCCACCACATATGAGAAGCTTGGAGAAACTCAGTAGATTGGGAGCATATATGAAATCCTTAACAACGATCAGCTTGTTCGAGACTTTTTCATAGATTCTCTCTTGGCCACTATATCTTGGTAAAATGACAAATTGGTACTCTGGAAACCTCTTTATAAGTTTCTTGACGAGCGGAATCATAAAGTCGCTGTCAAAGCTTCTATGGGTTGAATAGGATGCGTATACTTCATGTGTTCTTATAGTGACTATTGGCTTGTCTAAATCCAAACCTTTTTCCTCAAGTTCTTTGCGCGATGGTTTAAATTTTTTCATCCAGATAGCAGAGAATGGCCCTCTAAGTTTAACAACCTTATATGAGACTGGAAAGTAACTTTTAGAGGTCATTATCTTCGGGATCATTATCTTTTCGACAATCATTCCAGACATCCTGATGATGTAATGCACCTGTGGAGTATCATGTGTGCATATATGCTTCACCCCCAACCCTATCGTGACTCTTCCAGCGTCTGGTGAAAAATGTGAAATGCAGAGGTCAGGGTCGAAATCTGAGATTACGTCTATAAGCTTTAAACTTCTCTCAAGACTTTTCCTTAACTTCTCCTGTAAAGTCCTCCCATAATCTCCGATTACTATGGGATTTTTCAAGCCGACATACTCGGCCATCTCAAGTGTTCCCTTAAATTTTCTTGTCGTGATAATGGTTTTAGCACCTCTTCTTTCTAGCTCATCCGCAATACACTTTGCAAGCAGAATCTGTTTTCCAGTAAGTGCATCGAGCCAAACCTTCATGCCATACACCATAACCACTTATATTTACTTCAAATAAGTTGATATGTAAAATAGCTTGGACATGGCTTGAAGGGGGCGGTGCTGATCAAAAGGCTAGCACTATTAGCAATCACACTTACAATACTGCTGTCATTTCCCGTATCCATGGCTTCAGCGAACTTAGACTATATTCCCTATATTAGAGAGTCACATCAGCCTGAGATACATGCCCTAAACGCTTCATGGTTAGTTGACGTTAAAAGAACTTGTCTAGTCGTGATAAACCAGACATACTTCTTTAACTCAAGTATATTAGCTGGCGTATTCAGATTTTCAATTCCCTTAATATTTAGAAATAGGATATATGGTATCCAGGCATTTAATCCTCTAGGGGAAAAGCTACCCGTGCAAACTATGGAAAATGACTATCTCAGCATAGTCATTTATGCTTCAAATCTGTTAGATGGAAACTACAGCTATCTGAACGTGACATTTGCACTTGCAAACGTCATAAACTGCACTGGCCAAGACAACTTTGAAGGAATTCTCCCACTTGGTCCAATACTTGAATACAATTTATCAAGGTACACATGTACCATCAAATTCGCTCCTGATGTAACATCTCAATCATCAAATGTAACAGAATTTTCAAAGACGACGATTGGTGGAATGCCTGCCCTAAACTATTCCTGCCGATCCTTTAACGCATTATCATCTCCAGTCTACAGCATCAGATACACCTCCCCTCTCTCAGCTAAACTAGTGATCACGAAAATGATTAGAAGAGTGAGCATAGATCCACTTAGTGGAGTGCATGTCAGAGATGAAATATACATCGAGCATTACGGTGGAAACTTCGTTGACAAAAGAACATTTCATCTTCCCCCAGGTACGAGAGACATTTACGTTTTCGACGATGATGGGCCAATAATTGCAACCGTCAAACTTGGGTTAGATAATGCTGCAACGAACGTAACAGTTCCCTTCAGATTTCATCTAAAGAATGGAAACAAGTACCATCTGGTCTTAACATATACTTCTCCTCTTGAAACCTTTGTTAAAGATATCGACATACTCACATCAAAGATCATCATTCCACCACTATACTCTGACATAGAGATCCCTGCTGAAAATGTAACGCTAATAGTCGACTTACCTGCCTTATCCTCATTCTCCAACTGTAATGTCGACTGCAAAGTAGAGGGCATGCCACTATGCCAGAAAATAGTGGCACATTTTGTGCATACCTGTTTATTCCCAACGAAAAATCTTGAGATCGAAGTGAAGTACTTAATATTCTCAACCGTGGTTAGACCCTTGCTTACATTGGCTATTCTAGTCATAATCGGTTATGCCATTTACTTAAAGCGTTCCACAGTAATGCGTCTAATCCCAAGGGAAGAGAAAAGGAAGCTCACTAAATCCGAGGAGAAGGCGGTAACCGAATTCTGTCAGCTGCAACAAGAGAAAGTTTCACTGATGATCAGAAAATTATCTCTCAAGGATCAACTTTACATGCAGAAGATAAGCGTTAAGCAGTACAGGGACACTGTCTCAAAGCTGACTAAGAGAATCGATGAAATAGATAGGAGAATTGCCACTCTTAAACCAAAACTGTCAAGCATATCCAGTAAATTTAATTCATACTTTGAACGCATAGAAGCTGCAGAGGCTGAAATAGACTCAGCAGCACTAGCACTTGAAAATGCAAGAACCAGATATATCAGGCACAAG